>NZ_BASL01000752.1:0-81656 GCF_000648255.1 Candidatus Protochlamydia sp. R18
TTAGCAGAGCAGCATCGCTTATTGTTAATGGCTGCCTAAAAACCCAAAATTCAGGTTAATAAAGTGTTTCGTCATTGCAATATTAGTAGAAAAAATAGTAGTTTTTACTTCTACTTCTTCTGGTTTATTTTCCGATTTAATTATAATTTGATTTGTTAAAGTAGAAATTGGTAAAGACATGAAATCTTTAATTTTTGTTTTTATTTAATTATATACTTTGAAAAAATAAATTCAATTAAATTTATTTGTTAATTAAAATTCAATTTTATTTTATTTATTTAAATTATGATAATAAACATTTATATTTTATAAATAAATTGTTGTTTTTACATTTATTTGTTTTATGAATATGCTCATGATTTATAATTAATTAATTTTGATATTTTATTTAGATAAATTTTTTTTGATTATTTATTAAAATTGAATATTAATTATCTTTTCTGTTAAAAATTAAATTTATAACTTTCCTATGTTTTTAAAATAGTTCGTAATTTAAAGAAAACTCAATACAATATACACTCTCGTACCTTGACATATTTGGTAGTGCCAAATAGGTAAGACTATTTCAATAAACTAACTAATTAGGTAGACTAATTATCCTAACTCAAGCGAAGAAGAACAATGAGATGTACACACCTACGGCTCGGGTTTGGTAAAGAGGAATGGTGATATAAGACAATAAAAGCAAAATTTTCACTGTTTAGAGCATGGCAAACAGTGGAGCGAAAACAATAAAGCCAAAATTTCAATCCCTTCACTTAATCGGTTTACAATGATTTTGTAAACTTGAAGCACATTAGAAAAATTATTGAGGGGGATCTGGCATGATATCAAGACTGATGCCTAGAAAAATTTATGTAACGACGTTTAATGGATGTGAGATTAAAGTGTTAGGATTTTAGTAGCAGCTGCAACAAATTTTTTAACAAATTAGTTATTTGCAATTTACATTAAATATGTAAGTTTAAATCTTTATCTTTTTAACGAACAGACACAAATTTTAATCGATAGTATGAAGATCAATTATTGAATTCGGATTTTAACTCCCTTATAAGGTCAAAATGTTGAAGAGGAGGCTCTTGAAGTCTTAATCCCATGATATTCCGCAATAGTCATTTCACCTCTATTATTGGCACGTAATTTAATAAATCCACAATTACCTACATGCCATCTGAGTTCACTTTTAAAATCCAACTGATAAAGAACTGAGCGTAATAATCCTCCGTGGGAAGACAGCAAAATTGTAGAGCCTAAGTACAATGGAGAGATCTTTAAAACAAGCGTAGACAAGCGATTGAATACTTCTGCATAATTTTCAGATATTGAATCCCACTTGTAGGCTAAAAAATCTTCTTGAGTGAAAGAATCAATTTGACTGTTCTTTTGCAACCAATTTTTTAGGTCATCTATTGATTGACCTTCCCACTCGCCTAGCTGTCGCTCTCTTAAAACAGCTGTTTCCTTTATCTTAATATCTTTTGATTCGAGAACAATTTCTGCCGTTTGACGCGCTCGGCTAAGATCAGAGGAAAAAGCTGCTGCAAAATTAATGTGATTCAGTTGCTTTTGAAGGTTCCGAGCTTGGATCTTACCTGAGCTGTTAAGAGAAATATCGATATGCCCTTGTAATTTTCCTAACATGTTCCAATCTGTCTCTCCATGCCGGATTAAATAAATATCGCAAAATAAATTTTTATCTACCATTGATGTGCCTTTTTAGTACTTTAAATAGGGCTACTTTTTACAAAAGCATAATAATTGTGGCATTCCTTCCCGTCATTTTTTCTCTCCGATAGGAAAAATAATCGTTTGGATTTGTAAATGTACTTAATCTTGCCACTTCGATGTGATGAAAAAGAATTCCCTCTTTTTGCAATTGATACTCCGTTAATGACCAAAAATCAAAATAATTTGGTTTAAATTGAAATTCCCAAAATTCTTCAGGGAATTCATTTTTATAATGAATAAATTCTGATTCCTCAGGGCCAAGACTGGGGGAAATGCAAACAAGTAAATTTTTAGGATCAGATCCAAACCGATCTTTCATCTGCGTAATAGTTTTTGCATAAATATTTTGTACACTGCCTCTCCATCCAGCATGAACATTCGCAATCACGTGATGTTGAGGATCATAAAATAAAGCAATTTGACAATCTGCATGGGTCATCATTAAAGCAATACCTGGTGTTGCGCAAGTTAAACCATCTGTCAACAGAATAGTTGGAGGAGAATCGATCTCCACTGGAGCGACTTGATGGCCATGACAAGCATGCCCATGAATCATTTTAAATGTATGAGGAGTGCCATTTTTTAGACTGTTTTCAATCAAGCTACGATTTTTTTCAACTGAGATTGGATTGTCTCCTACAGAATAGCTCACATTCAATTGATTAAAAGGTTCAACACTATATCCCCCTTTACGAAGAAAAACAGCATGTTTTAAGTGAGGAATATCTGTTAAAAGCTCAAATTCTAACCACTCGAGCCGATCTTCTTTGAAATGTCGCATCATTTAACCGTAGTAGGATTATTATTATTATTGAAGAGTAAAAAAATTTATGAAGAAAAAGGCAAAACTTTGCGGGGTAACAGACAAATGCTATTGACTTCTGTGATCTGCTAATTTATAAATTTTCTCAAACTTCGATTGAAATAAGAGATAACGTCAGTATTTAACCCTTAAGTTGAAAAATATGAAATTTAATTCTTTCCTTCTTTTTCTTTTACTTCCTATTTGCTTATGTGCATCTGATTGGACTTTAGAGGTTCGAGGCGCTTATTTTCAACCCTCTTCTAAACAATTTAGAAAAGTTTATTCTTCTTGTTTAATTGACTACCAAGTCGAAACATCCAAACGCGTTCACCCATTCTTTGAAGTTTGGGCAGGGATCAATTGGATGAATAAAAAAGGAAATTTGCGCGATGACTATAGCATGTTTAAACAAAAGAATCGAATTTATATTCTTCCCCTCACTTTAGGCTTTAAGTTTACCTATCCTTTAACAAATTATTTAGATATTTATACGGGAGTAGGAGCTTGTTATTCATTTTTGCATATAAAGCATCGCTGGGAAGATTTTAGTCGAGACAGCAGCTATTCTTCTTACTTTTCTTCCTTAAAAAAACATATTTCAAAGCACGGAGTAGGAGTTGTTGCAAAAGTTGGTTTAAGATGGACAATAGGACCAACGACGTTTATTGATCTATTTGCTGATTACTTTGTCCAACAATTTCATTTTTCACGCAAACATGATTTTAATGGGAATCATGTTTGGAAGCACTTAAATTGTGATGGTTTGAAGTTAGGGGCTGGCTTTGGGGTCTATTTCTAAGACCTCTTCATTTTTCAATTAGCCAATGTTGCTGAGCCCAATTTTGGATCCATTTTTGTAGATGATTGCAAGCTTGCTCGTAAAGTTTTGTACTTTGCTGTTCAATCTTTTCGCAAGCTTTTTCAAGGCTTATGCCTTGTTGAAGAAGTTGAAGTAAGAAAAACTCTCCTTCTAATACCTCTCTCCACGCTAATATATTTTTTTCAGTACGATAAAGAACGTAGTAATGAATCTCTTCTTTTTTAAGTAGGGGAATGCGGTGATTCGTCCAATAATGGATATCCTGTTTTATTAATTCTTCTCGAAATAAAAATAAATTAACATTCCAATTAAAAAGATGAATATGAGGCTGAAGAAAAAGTGTTTTACTTAAAATCTCTTCCGGATTTTGTTTGGTGAGTTCTGAGAGATTCAAAGGAATATGCTTAGAAGCAATCCAACTAGCTGTAAAAGCCCAGTCAAGTTGAACAGCTTGTTCTATCAGTGAATGATCCGGTCTCTTATAATTTTTAGAAATCCAGTCCGGTAAACGCTCTCCTACTAATGATAATGCCCAGTGATTGGGAGGACATTCCGATAAATAAGGGATGGCAATTTTTTCTTTAAATATTTTGCAACCTGTCAAACGTACAAGAAGCGGAAAATTTGTATAAAGTATATTAATTAATCGCCACCAGTATTGTTGATTATAAATTTGTATGCATTGATGAGGAAGAAGCGTAGGGCTTGGAGCAATATAGTTTTTTGCTTCCTCGGAGATTAAATCTCCGTTTTTAGTTTTATAATGAATCGTATCATTTTTTGCTAAAGGTGTAGTAATAACATTTGCAAACCATTCCTGGATTAGTTGAAGATCTCTTGGAATATTTACTTGTTTACAACTTGAGTTGGGAATTCTATTCATTTATCCTCAAACAAAGTTGACTAAAGAAGGAGGTAAAGGAGAAGAAATATTTTTTTGAAATTGTTTGGCTTTTAAAGCTTCTTTCCAAGTTTCTTCAAAAGATAAAAGATTGTCATCCCATTCAAGAAGAGTAGAAACTCCTCCAGTCAATGGATAGATTTCTGCATATAATTCCCAGACTTCATCTCTGACGGGATGATCGTGTGTATCTAAGACATAATCTCCAAAATCTTGGTGGCCTGCTAAATGAATTTGAATGACTCGTTCTAGGGGAATATTTTGATAGTAAAGTTTGGGATCAAATCCATGATTTCGACTAGAAACATAAATATTATTGACATCTAGCATCATGTAAATGTTTGCTTTTTCTACGATGGCAGCATAAAATTCCCATTCTGGCATTTGATCTTGTGTAAATGCCACATAAGAAGAAAGATTTTCTAAAGCAAAAGGAATTTCTAAATAATCTTGAACAATCCGAGCTCTTTCTGCCACATAATCAACGACTTCTCGTGTATAAGGAAGTGGAAGTAAGTCATGGTAATGAGCACCTGGTTGGTGTCCCCAACATAAGTGATCAGAGACCCAAGGAGTTTTTGTTAGTTTAGTGAGCGCTTTGAGTTTTTTTAAGTACGCGTAATCAAGAGGAGCAGAACTTCCAATTGCCAAGGATACCCCATGTTGAACTACTGGATAGCTTTCTAAAATTTTTTGTAAATACTCTAAAGACTTACCCTCATCTAACATAAAATTTTCACTGATGATTTCAAACCAATCGATTTCTGGCTTGAATTTAAAAATATCTTCTAAATGGGGAAAACGTAATCCAATACCAATGCCTAAATTTGGAATTTGACGGGGTGCCATTTTTTGCCTATCTAAAAAGTCATTGAACGTGTCTTGTCAGCTTTTAAAAATGTTTAGAAAAAATAAATGTGCGCAACCACTATTGGCACGCACATGCATCTATTTGACAAAACAGATTAACGAACCATTACGTCTGCTTTTTCAGTTCTTTTTTGCGCTTCTTTAACAGCCAAATTCTTATCACGGTAATTATCTTGGCTAGCTAATTGAATTGCTAAAGCCTTACCTTGAGTACTTAAGTTATCATAGATCTTACGTGTTTCACCGTTAAGTGAACTCACTAATTGCTCTTCAGAGATTGTATTAGACACTGCAGATGTTGCATGGTTATAATCAACTTCTTCTGCATTGTTATAACTGTGATAGCCATTAGCGTTTGATTGATACTGCGTACCCGTTTGAGAATAAGAATGATTAGAGCTATGCGCTGCATTCCAGTCATTATTCTTGCGATTTGGAGTGCTTACACTATCATTTCCTGGACTTGTGCTTGTCCCATTATAAGTATTGCTTATATTTTCATAGCTACTATTTGAATTCATTTGGTATGAATTATTATTCGCATCATAGGAATTTGTGCCAGTAGAGTTGTCAGCAATTTCTCTTTTGCCTTGTGTAGGATGATAAGCTCCACAGCTAGCCGCTGCAAGTAATAACTCTTGCGAATGTTGATCAGCTTGAGCGACAATAGGCAGAGCTGATGCGAGCATCAGAGCTGCTAAAGCTGATTGAGTTAGACCTTTCTTCATAACTTTCCTCGCATAATTTAATTTGTAATTATTTTTTAGTCGTCGGATTTGTTGTTACTCCGTCACGTGTATTCATCCCATTGGGGTTTTTGGCATCTATCGAATTTGTTGTCGTTGGTAACGTATTCCAGTTACTATTAGTATTAGATGTAGCATCTGCTAGATTTGAATTACTAGACCGGTTATAGTTGTTTTTAGCTGTATTACCGTTGTTATTAGATGCTGTTGTGTGATTTGAATTGTTTAATATGTTGTCTATTTTTGCACTTGTTTCTTTTGGAGGAGGGGTAGCTGCACCACAACCATGAGAACCGTCGCTTGCACCGCAACCTGCCGTCGCAAGCAATGTCTCAGAAATTACCCAACCGTCAGTCGCTGTTCCATCTGTTGCCTGAGCAGTAACAGGGCTAGATGCTAATACTAAAGCTGTAAAAGCGGCTTTCACTAATTGTTTTTTCTTATTTTCCATTTTTTCCTCCAAAAAGTTAATATTTTTGTTCTCTTATCTCTTTATTTGATAATAAGTATCTAAATTAGCTTTGATATTTCGATCATAATACCGACGATCAGTTTTATAAGTGCCATTAGGGGTGCTATGATATCCATTGCTAATTCCAGAGCCGGTACTTGTTCCCGAATAGCTGCTTATCCCAGAGGGATAATTCCCTGCATTAAAACTTGTATTGTAATATCTATTAGAACGGTTCGCTCTGTCAGAACTTTGTTTTGAACGACAAGAATAGCTAGTTTCAGACCCTCTAGAATGTCCTTTATAAGAGTAAAGGCTATTGTCACATCCATACGAATAATTATCAGCTAAATCACTCTGAGTAGAATGAGATTGAGAATCAAAACTCACTTGATTGTCACAATCTCCCTTGATTAAGTTGGGAGAATAGCTTGAAGCTTCTTTACAATTTGCTTGTGCATTAATGGATTGAACGGAGGCTAATAAAAGCGTTGCAAAAACAACTTTTGCTAAATTTTTAATTTTCATAAAGCCTCTATGGTATAATTAAAAGAGGGGATAATTCACTAAGTATTTTTTGAATTTAACCTGACCATAAAAGCAATAAGAATTTTTTGTCCATCATCATTTGGAAATTTTATCCGATAAAAAGTGTTTTTCTTGAATTGATAATCGAAACTATTTAATCATTAATCTATTTAAAAAAATTTATAATTATTTTATTATATTTATAATATTAATTTAATTTATCTAATAAAAACTGTTGTTATATTCGATAAATTTTGAAAAAGGTTTGTATGGTTTTTTCTGCGAAACAATCTATTCCATTATCGTTAGCTCCGTTACTGGCTTTGACATGGTTAGCACATTTTTTTATTGATACAATGCTAGGAATTTGGCCTGTCTATAAGTCGATGGCTCAATTAGATTTCGCCAAAGCTGGCCTTGTCGTTGCAGCAGGAGCATTTATTGGGGAAGGAGCTCAATTATTTTTTGGAGCATTTAGTGACAGAGGTTATCGAAAGCATTTAATGATTTTAGGATTGCTATTAGTGGTTGCTAGTACACTTGTAGTCCAATTTAGTCATTATGGGATTTTATTTTGTCTTTACTTATTTACCTGTTTAGGTTCAGGTAGCTTTCATCCTGCTGCAGGCAGTTTAATGGGAAGTTTGATTCCAACGAGGCGAGGCTTATTAATGGCTATTTTTGCTTCAGGGGGGAGTTTAGGACTTGCTTTTAGCCAACTAATTTTTTTATTTGTGTATAAAAATATGAATGGACAAACGTATTTACTAGCCATCCCCGCCATTATTTTGAGCTTTTTTTTGATTTTTTATCGTTTTCCCGTGATACAATCTGTTCAGCATACTTTAAAGAAGGGGATTTTAAGAGATTTTAAGGCTTTTTTTTGTCATATTCCTTTGCGAATGCTTTATTTAGCACAAGTGGCCAATCAATCCATTTTATGGGGGATGATTTTTATTTTACCAGATGCTTTAAAAACCCTAGGTTTAGCCGAATGGATTTATTATGGAGGAGGGCATCTATGCTTAATTTTGGGTGGAGCATGTATGATGGTGCCAGCTGGCTATTTAGCTGATAAATACTCTCCTCGGCAAGTCATCTTATACGCTGGGATAGTCAGTTGTGCGACTTTTTATTTTATCTTGTTTTTTGGAAGTTTTTCTATGTGGCTTTCTCTCCTATTACTTTTTATTTTAGGAGCTTCATTGACGCTTGTGAATCCGATTGGAATTGCGCTTGGTGTACGCTATGCACCTGGGCAGGCAGGATCTATCAGTGCTTTTTTAATGGGGATGGTTTGGTGTATATCTGAAGCAATCGGTCCAGGATCGGTTGGGTTGATGACAGCTTTTTTTGAGAATTATGCACCTATCAAAGCGTTGGCTGTGCTTGGTTTACTATTCCTCATTCAAATTTATGCAACATTCTCTCTTCCAAAAGAAGAACAAGAATTAGTTTTTTCTCCTTGTTAAACAATCTTCATTTTTTAACAGCTATTTCAGAAATTTGGTTTAGCTCGATGTGAATGAGGAGTTCCACATCGAGCTAAGATGGACTTAGAAAGAATGGGACAATGCTGCGTTGATTCCAACCGATTCCCATTTAAGTTCATCTTTACGGGTATGAGATTTCAACCATTTATAATCCAAGGAAATCTTTCCATACCAACAATTAGATAAACAAAAAGTTGTTCCTAAATTTGTATTGAAACCCCAAGCCCAACGATTACGATGGTAATGGTCAACAAAATACACACCTGTCCAAGATTTTCTTTTACGGTGGCAACTATCTAAACAGTGGGCTTCTAATTCTGCATAGAGAGTCCATTCTTTATCAAGGGCGTAGGCGATATCAGTGCCTAAATAAAATCCATACCAGTTAAAACGGTAAGTACTTGTCTGTCTTGATACATTAAGTCCCAGTTTATTGGCGATAATGGGGTTTGAGTCACTGGATGGTTTTCCAAAAGGATTAGAGTCATTACCATAGAGTGGGTTAGACGAAGAGATAGGAGAAAAATAAGACAAAGAAGAGGAAGAATCTTTTTTTCCTTTAACTCTTAAATGTTGGCGATGAAAAGAAAAACCGATTAAAGGAACCACATTCAAACGTCCGTAACAGAAACTTAAAGGAAAACCTGTGGCGATGTCAAAGTCGTAGACTTCACTTCTTTTTTTAATAGGATCATGTGTATTTACTAAAATATCTTTGTTCAATAAGGGTGTATCCAACTGAAAATGCTCTCTTGCTTCTCCTTTGAAAGATGTGCCGTAGTCAGCAGATAAGCGCACATAATATTTTGAGCCGATCCATTTTGCTTTTGCATAAGCCATGTACAACTCAAGTTTTTTAAATTGTATATGGGAATCCACATTTCCAGAAATCTGATCCAGCTCTAAATTTTTTAACTTCCAATTCAGCTTATCTCGTCTCCAACCTACACCCATTTCCACACTTTGTTGACAACTTGCAATACACAACGTAGATAAAGTCGTTAGGCAAATGGCCATCAAAGCGACCAGAGATTTAAACATGAATCGTCTCCTTTTCAAATTAACGCGAGATAGATAAATTTCTTACGCTCGCCTGGAATTAAACATCTTTTGAATACATCACTTGTATGTAGAGTGCTAAAATAAAGCAATAAAATTTCAAAAATTTAAATAGATAATCACTTTTTGAAGTTTATTAATGGGATAAAAAAACTAAATTATAATGAGAATTTCTTTATTTGAAGACTGGCTTACCACTGCAATAAGAACAACAAGATTTGCACTCTAATAAATTGAAAAGATGAATTATTTGTCATCTCAATCTAATCAATTTCAAATCAGAGTGGAAAAAGCGAAGTCATTTTTATTATTCTAGTTTATGAATGAATAACGCTGTAGAGAAGAATGCCCTATTTTTCTGCTATTAATGAGTTGAAGTTTTTTTAAATCGTTCAATTGAGGGGAAAAACGACTGTCTTCTTCAATAAAAAGAGTTCCTTTTTCTGCTAGTAAGTCACTTGTATCGATGCAACGGATAATTTTCTCGCTATAAGAAGGCTCGTTTGCATAGATCTGTTTAGCATAGGGAGGATCGGCAAAAATGATATTAAAACGTTTTTGTTGTTTTTTGAGGTATTCTAAAAGAGTAAATACTTCTCCATATAATAGTTGACATTGTTGTTCGACACCTAAAAGAGAGGCATTTTTTTGCTGACATTTTAAGGCTTCTTTGCTGGAATCAATAAAGGTTACTGATTTGGCTCCTCGACTTAAAGCTTCAAATCCTATCGCTCCTGATCCAGCAAATAAATCAAGAAATGCTGTTTCTTCAATAAAGTTTTGACAAATGTTAAAAAGAGCTTCTCTTAAGCGACTAGCTGTTGGACGTGTTAAATCGTCTTTAGGAGTTACTAAGCGTTTATGGCGATATAGTCCTGTAATGATATACATAAAGAAATCACTCAACATTAAAATCTATAATTTTATTCAAACCGGAAGAGGTGGTGATAATCAGTCTGTAATGTCCTTTTGGCCAGCCAGCTGATGGAGGAGTAAAAACAGACATCAATAGGGTATCTCCCTCTTCTTCAATAATTGCTTTCGCCGGGATCGATGTCCCACTTTCTAAATGTTGAAGATTTAACTGAATAACACTGTTTTTAGCCGCATTAGCTATTTCTAGATCAATATAAAGATCTTTCAAATCCCCTTTAAATTCTGTTTGTGGATGATCAATGGATCCTTCTTTATTAACTGAAGATCCTAAATGATAAGAACCAAAACTCATTTTTGTTGTTTGCAAATGTTTAGGATTTTTTTTTGCATGCTGACGAGACTCTTGAGCACCTTCTTCTGGAGATAGGATTCGCATACTCCAAACTTTCCATGCGTTGTCTTCGTAAACAAGATAATACTTAACATAAGTGGTCAGGTGATTTGTTTGCAGAATGACAGCAAGTGTTCCTATTCCATCACTTACTTTCCGTTTATGATATGAGGCTGTTTGATAATCCTGTAAAATGGAATAACGCTTCACAAAATTTTCAAATTCAATTTTTGAAGTTGTTTCTTTGAATTCCTCTGCAGAATATTCTTCATATGCCTTCAAAAGTTGATTATTTTGAATTAATTGAAGTTGGTTTTGAACAACGTTAATTAAGTCTTGAGCATTTGATAAAGTTTTTTCTGTATAGGGGCTTAGTGATTGAAGTAAGCGGATACTAAGAATTTTCCATTTATTATCTTCCTTGATCAATCTGTATTCTACAGGAATATTAATGTGGTTTTGAGTGGAGAGGTTTCCTTTTAATGTACTTACATTATTTTTAATGGCGCGTTGCGTAAAGTGAGCAGAGTGATTGTTTAAAAAAGCAGGATAAGATTCTACAAATTGACGATATTGATCTAGCGATGTCGCTGCTTGAAATTCTTTTGAAGTATATTCGTAATAAGCTTTAGAAATCTCGTTATTTCTAAGAGCCTCTAATTGTTTATCAATGACATCGACAAGAGTTTCTGTAAATAAAATCCCTCCCGTGACTCCAACGAGTAATAAAAAGGCTACCCCAATTAAAATTTTAAACCAAAGAGGCATTTTTTTCTTTTTGACGGACTGAGAAGAGGGAATTGTAGCAGACGCGCCAGAAATACTTTTATGAGAAGGGGTTCCACAAGAAGGACAAGTTTGATCATTTTTACCGATTTCAGTGCCACATTGCGAACAAAACATAGCGTCATTTTCCTTTGTGAATACAATTATCTGAATATAACAAATTTTTAGATCGCGTAGGCGCCATAAAAATGGATTAAACTTTCTGCTTTTTTATAGTTCGATTTTTTTAAAATTTCGTAAATTTGCAGCCCTTTAGCGTTTAAGCCCTGTTCAAAATAAAGTTTACCCAGTTTAAATAAGGTTTCTTTATCCTCAGGACATAATTGCAAAATAATTTCATATTCTTTGATTTCTTCTTCGGGCATTTGAAGATCATGATAACTATAAGCTAATTGAGCATGAACCCATGGATCTTGAGGAGCATAATCACTTAAAATTTTAAATTCTTCAATAGCTCGTTCGGCAATGTATCTAAATTTTAACTGAAAAGATTCGTTGTATTTAGTGGCTGGCAGCCATCGGTCGTCATCTAAACCCTCTATAGTTCTAGGATCAACATACAGTCCAGATAACATGACATAAGCATTAGCAAGTCCTGTATGAGCTTCTAGATCAGTTGGTTCAAGTCTAACTAACTTGATGTGCTCTTCAATACATCCTTGAAGCAATAATTCTTTCATCGTATGAACATCTTGCCAATGAACCCAGCAACTTATTTTTTCGATCATCGGAAATAAAAAATTTAGTCTAAAAGGAACTTGGTAGATGACATATTCTTTACCGTGTAAATCTGCGGCTAGTCGACAACAGGCATAGGCAATAGTGAGATGATATTCTGGAGAATCTTCTAAATCTTGAATATTTAATTCACATGCATGAATAAAATCAGATTTTAAATCCATTAATTGCTCTGTTTTCCGACTCTCAAAATAAACTTTCAGAGTAAAGTAAGAAAAAATTGTTGCCACAATTAATGCTAAATGAATTGCTAAAACAAATGTTTGCGCTAAAAAAGTGAGGTGGATAAAAAAATAAATTATTTCCGCTGAGAGTAAGCTGAGAAAAAAGATATTAAATAGGGTATAGGATTTGATAACACGTAAAAATTGTTCTATTGCAGGCTCCATCAAAGCTTGCGTACGATTTTTATAAAATTCTCTATCAAATTCTAGTATAATTTCTTTTTCAGCAGCCATAACCCTCTGATTTTCCTGATATCTAAGAAATTTTTATATCATTAGTTGACAAAATTTAAACAAATATTTTTTGAAAATTTTTATTATTCGGACAATTGAGGCTGAGAAAGCAATTTTCCTCGATAGCTTTGTTGCAATTCTTCTTTATCAAATAAAACTAGCCCTAAAAAAACTATTCCAAATGAAATATAAAATGGCCAAGTCACTACCTCTTCTAAGAAAACCCATCCAAATAGTGCTGTAAAGAGAGGAGTTGTGAAACCAGCAAAAGAAATAAAAGTTGCTGAGTATTTCTTCAATAAAGTTCCATAAAGATTATAACAGATAAGATTGGAAATCAAAATGAGTAGGAAAGTACATTCTAAATAAATGGGTATGTTTGTAACGGGAATAGGTGACCAATTTTCAACCAATAATGAATGACAAAGAGCAAATGCGCCCCCTATAAACATACTTGTTCCATTAGCGGTTATAGGAGAAAGATTATTTTCTTTAACTAATTGCATCAGAACAATCCATCCATAAACACTGCAGATAGCAGCCATCATGACAGATAATTCTGCCCAAGAGAAAAATAACAGATGGCCGGTTGCTTCCTCCGAAGATGTTTGATTCATTAAAATAGGCAGAAAACCCATAAATCCAATTAATAATCCCATCCATTTTTTTGTTGTTAATTTTTCTGAGAAGAGGGTGTAGCAAAACAAAGCTGATAAAAATGGAGATAAACTATAAATGAAACATGTCTTGAATGATGTGAGATATTTTAATCCCCAGAACTCAAAAACATTTGTTAAATAAATGTTAAAAGCCGCAAGTTGTACAATACGCCACCAAGTTTGCTTATCAAATGAGAAGTGTTCCTTATTCACAATTTTTTGATAACCTAATAAAAGGCATCCAGCTAATAACATTCGGGTTCCTACCAAGAAAAAAGGTTGAGAATATTCCAATCCTGTTTTAGCAATCGTGAAAACACTTGCAAATAAAGCATACAAAAGAATGACGTAGAACATAAAACCTATTAATTCATTTCATTTATTAATATAAACGGCAGAGGTTGCAAGATTGTTTTTCTTGCCTGATCCTTTGCTTTAGAGTTTTTTTGGATAAAAATTTTCTTTAATGAGATTAATTTCGAAAAATTTATATTCAGTATATCCTTCTTCAAAAAAAAAATAAAGTTAAAAGGGTTAGTTCTCTAATAAAATTATCATTCTATAAATCTTTGAAAACAAACTATTTAATAAATAAAAATTTTAAAAATTTTCAATTAAAATTAAATTTTATTTTATATTAATGAAATAACACATTTATATGATTTAAATTTTTGTTATAATAAATAATAGATGTATTTTAAATGTTAGCTGTAGTTATCAAATGGAAATAAAAATAATTATAATAAAAAAACTTGAATATTAGAAAAATTTAAATTATAAAATACCAATTCAGTACGCGGAGCTATTAAAATGCAAAAAACAAAAATATTGCTTATTGAAGATGAAGAGGATATAGCCTCTTTGATTAAACTCCAGGCAGAATTGGCTGGATATAAAGTCCATCTGGAAATGGATGGATTAAATGGTTTTTTGGCTATAGAAAGAGAAAAACCAGATGTTATTATCCTTGATATTATGCTACCTGGATTAAACGGACTAGATGTATGTCGTAAAATCAAAAGTAATCCTGATTTAGAAAATATTCCTATTATTATAATTTCAGCAAAAAGCGAAGAGCTCGATGTTGTTTTAGGACTTGAGCTAGGTGCGGATGATTATGTCGCTAAACCATTTTCTCTAAAGGTTTTATTTTCACGTATTAAAGCTGTTATGAGACGTGGAAAAGAAGGAGAAAAGGAAGCAAAAACATTAGTTTTTGGCGAATACACCATGGAAATCGATCGGTATTTGTTGAGAAAGAAAGATAAGTCTATTGCTTTAACCCTTTCTGAATTTGGAATTTTGAGACGCTTACTTCTTAATCGTGGAAAGGTATTGACTAGAAATCAATTATTAGACGATGTACAAAATGACGAAGCCTTTATCATCGATCGTAACATTGATGTGCATATTGCCTCTTTGAGAAAGAAATTAGGTCCTAATTTTGATGGTATTGAAACTGTCAGAGGGGTAGGTTATCGTTTTAAAGACGATGAATAAGATAAATTAAAACTGAATTAATCCTTTGCAGGATTAATTCAGTTTTTCTCGGGTATGAGAATGTGGGTTCTAAAACTTATTATTTTTAGCTTCTTTTTTTTATCCTTTACAACTTCCTCACAAATAACTTTTGAAGAATTACAAAGCGAAAATTATTTTTTCGTGCCTGAACAACCCGTTCAAATCAAAGGCTTTATTTATCAATCTCCTGAGAATACCTTTATACTAGCTTCTCAACCTAATTTAAAAAGTTGTTGTATTGGCAATTCTCATCAAGTAGCACAACAAATTTTTTTGAAAGGAATTGATAAAATTTCTACTAATCAAATAGTGACAGTTCAGGGGATATTAAAGTTACAAGCGCAAGAGGAAGGGAAAAAATTAAGGCAATTTTATATTTTAGAAAATGCAGAAATCATTTCTCAGAAAGTCCTTCCTTTTTGGACGGTAATTTTTTGTTTCATTTTTATCATTTTTTCTTTTTTCGTTTCTAAGAAGAAACAAAAAACATAACTTTTTCAAGGCTTATGCCTTTGCCTCCCAGAAAAAATCTTGTTAAACTCAAAATTTAGGTTTAAAAAGCCGTAACGAGAATGATTCAATTTAGAACACTTCTTAGATATCAAAAAGTATTTTAAACATTAAATGAACGACACTCGATTTTTAAAGGTGAATGAATTTACCTTTATCTTTAATGGTCGTGTGACTAGGAATGAATTCATCACTAGAGTACTGATATATTACTTTTTCCACATCAAGTATTCTGTTTGCTGAATATTTTTCAGGATTTCCACTTTTTTAAAAGTTTTTAAAATAAGTTTCCCATCTTTTAGGTAAGCGTTAATTTGATTGACAAAACCTAAGCTGTTTACCATAGCTCATCGTTGCCACAAGGTTAAACTACAATTTCATATAATTAACTGCTTGTAAACTATTTATTTGAATAATGTATTTTCTTGTATATAAATATTAATTTTAATTAATGTTGAATTTGATTTATTTAAAGCAACCAGAGAAATAAGAAATGTTATTATTTCTGCAGGGAATATTCAATTAAATTTTCTAATAAAATGCGATAATTCGGTTTTTAATTGACTGAACTCAAATAGATTACGAATGAATTACTTTGTGCAATTCTACTAAAGGAAGAGGAGATTGAAACAAATATTCACCAAGTTGGCGAAATTTCTCTGGATCATCTGTGACGAAATATTGGTGAATTGCGTGTTGATTCGAATGGACAAGTTGATGACTTTCTAAAAGTTTTTTGACGGTTTGGGCACAGGTCAAGGCTGAATCTATAATTGTAACAGATGGGCCCACTATTTCTTCAATAAGGGGTTTAAGTAAAGGATAATGGGTGCAACCAAGCAAAATAGTATCGACATCTGCCTTCTCTAAATTTTTTAAATATTCTTGAATAATGAGTTTTGAAGCAGAATGATAGAGAAAACCTTCTTCAACGAGAGAAACCAATAGAGGACATGCAATTGGAAAGATAATCGCATCAGGAATTAGTTGATGAATTGCAGATTGGTAAGCACCAGATTCAATGGTTCCTTTAGTTCCTAAAACGGCTATACGTTTGTTACGTGTTGTTGCAGCTGCTAATTTAGCCCCAGGTTCAATGACGCCTATGATTGGGAGTTGAAAGAGTTGTTTTAATTTTGGAAGCGCTAAAGCTGAGGCTGTATTACAAGCAACCACCAATACTTTAATTTGCTTTTCAAGTAGAAAAATAGCATTTTCAATGCTATAGCGAATAATTGTTGCTGCGCTCTTATTTCCATAGGGTACTCTTGCTGTATCCCCAAGATACAAGAGGTTCTCCTGGGGCAGCAAACGAATCATTTCTCGCATGACTGTTAACCCCCCTATCCCTGAGTCAAATAAACCAATAGCATGAGAAGAAGCAAGGTGATTGAATGCCATAGATTAAGGAAGTTTAAGTACTTGTCCGACCACAATAAGATCAGAAGTTAACTGATTACATTCTCTCAAAATTTTGACAGTCGTTTTATTAGCCTTTGCAATTTTTTCTAAACTATCGCCGGGTTGGACCTTGTATGTTTTAGATGAATTTATCACTTGTTTGTTTGCAATTTCTTGTGTTGCTGTTTCTCTTGCCTGCCAGACATCTATGAGAGAATGCAAAGCTACCTCCAGGCTGCTAATATGCTGATCCTGTGCTTCAAGGATTTTCTCAACATCAATCAATTTTTGTTTATATTGAGCTAAAACATTTACCGAATCATTGGCATGATTTTTTAATTGTCTAAGATCATTCATCAAACCGTTGACAGCTTTATCAAGAGTATCAATTTTCCCTTCTAAATTAATACTCATCGCTCGTGTATATTCTCTTTGCCCCTCTAAATCATCTACAATTTGTTGACGAATTTGATCAAGTGAACTTTCTTGATTATGCAATTTGTTTTCAAAAATGCGTATCTCTGCTTCATGATTACTTAATTCGTGTTTAAGATCGGCTAAACTATTCTTAAATCGGATTGTATTATTATCAATAACTGGACGAGTAGATTGTTGATTAGGCAAGTTAGAATGTGCCGAGTAATTTGGATAAGTTGCACTCATGCAATTTAAAAGTGGGAACATGATTAGTGTTCCCATAAGAAAAGAAAATTTAACGTTCATAAATCTTGAACTCTACGCGACGGTTTCTAGACCAACCTTCTTCATGTTTTTCTAAGACGACGGGTCGTTCTTTCCCATAAGAAATGGTAAAGAGATTATCTGGATTAACATCTTCACTAATCAAAAGATTACGAACGGCATTGCTACGACGGGAACCTAGAGCCAAGTTATAAGCTTGAGGTCCTCTTTCATCGGTATGCCCTTCAATAAAAATATAAACATTTGGATGGCGACGCATGAAATCAGCAATTTGATGAATTGTTTGTAAATTTGCCTGACCTTTAATCATACTGCTATCATAATCGAAGTAAATCGTTTTAAAAATGGCTGCGAGTTGGGGAATCATGCAAGGATCTTGAAAAGATTCAATACTCGGAATGGAACTACCTATTTCACCAGGCGTTTCTCGAGGTTGGCGAGCAAGGATATCAGCCATTGCAAACTCATTGTTGGCTTGATCTTGTAAGGGAATGAAGTCTGCGCGAGAATAATCACAGTCTTGAAAACCTCCTTCTTGATGACTATACTCATCATCTACGCATTCAAAATCGTTTTTTGAATGAATTTGGCGAGAGTCGCCATGTTTGCCGCCAAGAGCCCTTACACCACGGTTCATGTGCCGGCCAGCTGATTTTGTATCTTCCCAAACATCGCTACCATTTCTTGCGCAACTTTGAAGTAGACAGGCAGACCCTAATAAGGCTACTAAATAAAAAGAATATATTCTCATAAGATTTTCTCCGGAAATTAGAGAGAGCTCATTGAAGTTTTGTAAGTGAAAAACAGTTTCTTTTTGAAATTTACTCTATTTGCAAAAAAAAAATTTTGAATGAATTTGTAATTAAATTTTTGAGAAAAAATAAAATATAACGTTAAAAAAAATTGATCATAAAAGCTTCAAAAAAAACATTTTAGCAAATTAATGAAATCTCGAAAAAAGTCGAACTTAGTTTAACAAAAATCATGTCAAATTAGCAAAAAAAAACACTAGCATTCTCAATCTCTTATCTAATTAGATGATAAACAAGCGATTAGCGATCAAAACGTAACTCCCAATTGGGATAACGTTTTTCTCCTTTTCCTGAAGTTATGCGAGTTGCCTCTGTTTGATTCAAATTAATCAAATAGAGCTGGCTATCATTTGTATCAGCTGAATTATAAACAAGATGAAGGCTATTGGGGGCCCACGAAGGATTTTCCTTGTTAACAGATCCTTGCGTTAATTGTTTTTCCTGGTTGGTTGTAAAATCGTAAATCCAAATTTGCCTAATCCCATCAGTTCGGGAGCAATAAGCAATTTTTGTTCCGTCTGGTGACCATGCAGGAGCAGAACTTTCTCGATTGCGCTTAGTAATTAGAGTTGCCTTTATATTTTTTAAACTTGTTCCAGGTTCTGGAATGGCAATGACGTAAATTTTTGGAGAACCATCTTTATCAGATACAAAAGCTACTTTGGTTCCATCAGGATTAAATGAAGGAGTGCTTTGGGTAGCTAATTTAGCAGAGAAAATTTGCTGCGGTTTTCCAACAACACCTGTTTCAGGATTGAAAAGTTGCAAAAATAAATCGGGATTGCCAGTTGCGTCGCTAATAAAGGCAATTTTATCTCGTTGTTGAGAAAGTGTAGGCATCAGTTGATTACCTTTAAGCTTCAATAAACGCTGTCCTTTGCCATCTTTTAAATTCGCAATATAAATTTTTGATTGTCCAACTTGATAAGAAACATAAAGAAAATTGCCTGATAAAAAACCTTTTTTGGGTGGAATGTAAGTAGGATTCACACAAAAAGATTTTTCTTGAGTAATTTGTCGTGCATTTTCTCCATCGTAATCAGCTTCCCAAACTTCGGAAGAAAGTTTTTGTTTATTATCGACAAGAGGAGTTTTAACTGTGTACAAAATTTTAGTAGAGGCAACTCCCTCCACTCCAAATAAGGCTTTATGAATAGTGTCTGCAATACGATGAATTAATCGGCGATCTTGGGATAAATCACCGGTTAGCATAACGGGATCACATTTTTTAAGATTTTGTGTATTCGTACTTAATATAAATACCTGAAGAAAGTTTTCTTTGATAATACCTTTGATCACATAAAAAATATTTTGTGCTTGCCAAGCTTGAGCAATACCTAAATCTTCTAGCTCACCTGCATTGGCTAACTGGTCATTGGAGGCATTTCTTTTTGATAAATAAGTAGATCCATTGTGATTAAGATCAAAGGTTAAGATATCTTCCAATTGTTTAAGATAGGATGGAGAAAAATTTGTCTGTTCTATAGTGAAAGGAGCTAAATAAAGAGGAACGAGAGAAGAATCTGTCGAGAGGCGAACAACAATAGGGTCTTCGTCTATCGCATGAGCAAAAAAGGGAGCTAAAGATAAACAAAAGCGGATGAGAAATTGTATCCAATGGTTAGATGTTTTAAAAAAGAATGCATACATAAAATTTCTTGGGTTTTTAATAATCTAATAGATTTTTTAGTGAATAAACTTGTAATCCAGGTTAATAATCGTTATTTAACGTAACTAAAAAAGTGTATTGTGAAAGTCCTTCAAATCGAGTTCCGAAAGCTGGAAAATAAATCGTGGGAAGGTTTTTTTCTATGTACTGTTGATTTTTTGAACTTTCACTTTTTACAATGCTAATTTGAGCAATTTTGCCTGTTCGGTCGATTGTCAATTTAACTTGTACAGATCCGTAATCGGGTAATTTTAGAAAAAGTTTTAATCGTTGAGCAATTTCGTCTCGATAACTGCTATCTCTTCCATTTAACTCTCCTTGAACACTATTTCCTTGAGGTAAAGTGTCAATTTGTAGATTTTGAATCTGTTTTAGACTAGGGGATTCTCCAATTTTAGTTAGCGTGGTAGAATTGGATTTTTGTTTTGCCTCTCCTATTTTGGCTAGATTTTCTTTAGCTTTAGCTAAGAGCTGTTGCTCTTTTTTTAGAGCAGCCTCTTGAGAGGCTGCTAATTCTTGCTGAAGTCGCTTGTCAGCATCTTTGGCAAGAGCTTCCTTAGCAATATTTTCTTTTTTAACAGCCTCTTTTTTTTGTTTTTCTTTCTCAAATGTTGATGCTGGAGTCGCTTTTACTTTTTTCTTCTCTGCTTGTTTTTGTTCAGTGGTTTTTTTTTGTGGGGGTTCAGTTTTTTTTATTTTTGGTGAAGAGGCTGTATTTTTTTTTGGTTCAGTTTTTGGAGAGAGTTTAGATTCTAACTTAAGTTCAGATTTTTTTTCAGTCACTTTATGTGGTTTAGAAGAGTCTTGTGGTTTTGTCTTAGCAGGTAAAGGATTTTCTGGTGTTAAAGGTAACGAAGTGGATGAAATTAAACTCTTATCAATCTCTTGTGTAAGCAAAGTTTTTATAGAAGAGGGAGGAGCGGAAGGTTGCAGGATAAGTGTCGAGACTACTAATTTCGTCGTTTGTTGTTTTTCTGATGAAATTGACGATGTAGAATTAACTAATAAAATCAGTAAATGAAAAAATATGACGGCAATAGCAATCAACCACCAAGCTTTTTGCTGGGTATAAGATTGAAAAAAGAGAGAAGTTGGATCATTGTGCATAAGCAATGGGTTGCTTTAAGCAGGTTTTAAAATAATGTCTACTTTTGAAAATCCTGCTTCTTCTGCAGCATTCTTGACTAGTTGGTATGTCCCGAAACAGGCTTTTTTATCATGAAAAATTTGAGGAGTAATTTTGGGATGTTTCAATTTAATTTGTTTAAGCTTTTCGGCTAACAGATGAGGAAGTATAAGTTCTTGATTTAACCAAATCGTGTTATCAGATCTTACATGAATAGTAATCGGACTACTTTCCTGAACAGACTGATGATTATTTAAATTGAACTTTGGCGCATCAGCAAGTTCGACATGATCTTGTTCTAATAAGGGGGCAATTACAATAAACATAATCAAAATAACAAATACAACGTCAATTAAAGGTGTCAAATTCACGGCAGGTTCATCGGGAATTGAAGTGTGAGAAAAAGAGAAACGGTTTCTAATCATTGCGCTCACCTTTTCTAAGCTTCTACTTTGCGATATTGTAATTCAACAGCAGCTAAAATGTCGTTTGAAAAACCTTCCATATCCATCGAAAAATCACGAATTTCATTTTTTAAATAATTATATCCAATTAAAGCGGGAATTGCGTCGAGAAGTCCCAGAACTGTGGTAGCCAAGGCAAGGGATAGTCCACTAAGTACCATTTGATGAGTACTTCCACCTGATTGATGAGATTGTAATTCCGCAAATGTTGTCAAAATCCCCCAAACAGTTCCCAATAACCCTAGAAATGGTGCCAAACTGACAGTTGTGGAAAGAATGTAAAGATTTTTTTCTAAATATTTTATTTGAGAAGCAACTTGAGTGGATAAATGAGAGGCAACGTAGTCTATATCACTTAACGAAAGAAATGTGGGTGATTGCGGAGTGTTAGATAGTTGAGTATGAAAATGGCGATTTTTAGCCAATACATCTAAAGTTTGTCGTTTTAAAACTTTATAGAGGTCTAAAAAAGGATTAAGGTGTGTTTTGTTATTTATTGTATCATAGTCGAGGCTAAGGGGATTCGCTTTTTGTAATTGAAAAGCTTCATGAAATCGAAAGGCATATTTTTTGGCTTGAGAAGTCAACCATAATTTATGAATTAAAACAATCCAGCTACAAATAGAAAGAATATATAAAGCTAAAAAAATTAGTTTACCTAATACATCGGATTGAGAATAAGCTTCAAAAAAAGGATTGTTAGCTAATATATTAACATTTACATACATTTACAATACCTTTATTATTTATAATAATTTACTTGAATATAAATTTTCAAATTTATTATACTAATTATCCAATGTGATTAATATCAAATAGCTGATTATACCCTATTTGTCATGTTTTGTAAAAATAAAAACTAGATTTAAATAAGAAATTTTTGATGACTTCACCTTAGATTCGAACTTTGAATTATTTTCGCGAAAATTCAGTTTTTTGTTTTTGTTTTAAAAAGATCAACTTGGGAAAATAGGCTTGCCAATTTTCCTTCAGAAGATTTTTTGATACTGATCAAAGTTTTGACTTTCAAAGAATAAACAAAACTCACGCAAAGTGAAATTTCATCCCCCTTCATTTGAAAGGCTTCAATAAGCCATATAAAGCCAGGAGATGTTTGAATGAACAATTATATTCGTTTCTTTTTATTATTAATTGGGTTTGCTTCCCCCCTACCGTCTTTTGCCACATTCGAAGGTTCTGCCCATGTACAAGTTCAGTTAATTCAAGAAGAAGAGACAATTCAGCCAGGCCATCCTTTTTGGGTTGCCCTTCATCTTAAAATCGAAGATGATTGGCACGTGTACTGGAAAAATCCGGGGGATGCGGGAATACCATTAAAAGTTGAGTGGACATTACCTCTCGGGTTTGAAGTGGGGCCTTTACAATGGCCTTTTCCTGGAAAATTTAAGGTGGCTGATATGGTGGGATTTGGATATGAAGGAGAAGTTGTCCTACTAAGTTTAATTACCCCTCCTGCTAATCTCTCTATTGGACAAACTTTCCAATTGAATGCTAAACTCAAATGGCTTGTTTGTTCAGATCTTACGTGTCAGCCAGGATCAACAACGACAGCCCTTCAAGTTGTCACTCAAAATGATGCGCCAAAATTAAAAACTGAAACGGCTACTCTTTTTTCCCAAGCACGTTTGAAAATTCCCAGTTTTCATGCAGAAGTAAAAACTGTGCGTAAATCAGGAATTGTCCAAATTGAAATGCCTCACGCGAATCAAATACCAAATGTTGACCCCGTTATTGGAGTTTATTTTTTTCCTGAAGAAAAGGATGTTATTGATTATAAAGTTGATCCTGTTCTTGCTGCTGCTTCTAAGCAAGATCAGCGATTTTTAGTCAATTTAAAAGGAAGCGATGAGATTGGGGCTAAAAGTCAGACTTTAAAAGGTGTTTTGGTTGTGCATACTCAGCAAGGGAATGAAGGAAGAGTCCAAGCTTTTGATATAGATACACCAATCCACGAAGTTGGCGAAAAAGAGTTAATCAGTCATTTGGACACTCACTCGATAAGATCTTCCACGCTTGAAATGGAAACTCAAAAAAACAAAGCATCATCTTTTGAGTTTGAAGGAGGAATTGCTCTTGCTCTTTTATTTGCTTTTTTAGGGGGGATGATTCTAAATTTAATGCCTTGCGTTTTACCTGTTATGTCATTCAAAGTGATGAGCTTTGTTAAAATGGCTGGTCAAAGTCGTTCTTTAACGATCAAACATGGTTTAATGTTTTCTTTAGGAGTCATTCTCTCATTTTGGCTACTAGCTTCTGCAATGCTAGCTCTACGTGCCTATGGTCAAGCTGTAGGTTGGGGATTTCAATTGCAAGAGCCTATTTTTGTGGTTATTTTAGCCTCTGTTTTATTTATATTTGCGCTGAGTTTATTTGGACTTTTTGAGTGGGGAATGTTTTTTGCTTCTTGGGCGGGGCAGACGCAAGCTGAAAAAGCAACTCAATGGTCTGGTTACATGGGTTCTTTCTTAAGTGGAGTTTTAGCAACAGCTGTTGCTACACCTTGCACAGGGCCTTTTTTAGGTTCTGCTGTGGGATTTGCTGTCACATTACCTGTTTTTCAATCATTATTAATTTTTACATTCCTTGGATTAGGAATGTGCTTTCCTTATTTATTACTTGCTAGTTTTCCAGCTTTTTTGCGGTTTATGCCCAAACCTGGTCCATGGATGGAAACTTTTAAAGAACTTATGGGATTTGTTTTACTAATCACTGTCTTATGGTTAATGTGGGTATTTAGTGCACAGACAAATACTTTTTCTCTTATCTGCTTAATAGCTGGTTTCTTGAGCTTTGCTATAGGAGCTTGGATTTATGGGAAAGGGAGTCATCCTCTTATAAGTTCAAAAAAGCGAATAATTGCTTATGTCACCGCCTTATTCTTCATCTTAATGGGTATAGAAGCTATTATTTTACCAAAAGATTCGTGGAATGATAGTTCAACTTTTTCTCAGATTGGAAATGCAGAGTGGGCTGGATGGGAGGTATTTTCACCGAAACGAGTTGCCGAATTAAGAAAAAAAGGAACACCTATTCTGATTGATTTTACCGCTAAATGGTGTTTGATTTGTCAGGCCAATCATATCGTTTTAGGTTCTAAAGAAGTTGATAAAAAACTTTTGGAAAAAGGTGTTGTTAAAATGATAGCCGATTGGACCAAGCATGATCCAGTGATCACTGAGGCTTTGAGCCAATTTGGACGCAATAGTGTGCCCCTCTATGTTTTTTATGGAAGTGATCAGAAGCAAGAGCCTACTATTTTACCTCAAGTACTCACTTCTGATATTGTCAAAGAACACATTAATTCAGTTTTGAATTCTAAAGAGGTAGCATGGATAGAATGAGCTATTCTCTTTCATTTATTGACTCTCACGCCCATTTAACAAGTTCTCCTGTTTACGAACAAATCGATGTTCTTTTAGAAAGAGCGCAAAAAGAGCACGTTCATCAAATAGTCAATATTTGTACTGATCCCGAATCGTTAAAAAAAGGGATAGAGCTTTCCAAAAAATATCCTTGGATTTACCAAACGGCTGCAACCCCTCCCAATAATGTACAAAAAGAAGGTGAAGCAGCATTTGAAACGATTGCAAATTATGCTCGTAAAGGTTATTTAAAAGCGATTGGAGAAACAGGATTAGATTATTATTATGATTACTCTTCAAAAGAGATTCAAAAAGACTTCTTCCATCGTTATTTGCATTTAGCTCTTGAATGTCAATTACCTGTAGTCATTCATTGTCGAGAGGCATTTGCAGATTTTTTTGAAATTATTGACGCAGAATATCGAATTGACTGTCGTCATGCTCCAGGTGTTTTACACTGTTTCACAGGAACAATTGCAGAAGCTAAAGAGGTCATTAAAAGAGGGTGGATGCTCTCTCTAAGTGGGATTGTCACTTTTAAAAAAAGTTTCGAGTTGCAGCAAGTTGCAAAAGAAGTTCCTCTGTCCCAATTATTGATTGAAACAGATACGCCATATCTAGCCCCTCAAAAATATCGAGGCCACCCCAATGAGCCTTCTTATATCATAGAGACAGCTCGTTTGATTGCTTCTTTAAAAGGTATTTCTCTAGAGGAAGTGGCACATACGACTTCTGAAAATGCACGTTATTTATTTCGAATTTAATGATATAAATTTATTTATTGAAAGTGTTAAATATTTTTTTACGATCCATTTTTGAAATTATATTTAAATTTTTTGACATTTAATGATTGTAAAAATTAATCATTTCCTATTTTTATGAATAAATTTATTTTGATTTTATAATGAATGAAAATATCATTATATATGATCAATTTTAAATTGAATTGGATCCACTAGCTAGGTATATATAGACTCAAAACATTGGAAATCGTTTTTGAGTATCCCATGACTTATACTTATCAAGCTCCTCCTATTCCTAAAGCTTTTATTTGGCGAAGAGCTCATTCTTTAACAGGCCTTTGGTTAGTTTTATTTTTGATCGAACATTTACTAACTAATTCTCAAGCGGCGCTTTTTGTTGGAGATGATGGAAGTGGCTTTGTAGCGGCAGTCAACTGGATAAAAGGATTACCTTATTTACCTTTGATTGAAATCAGTTTATTAGGATTACCACTTTTAATTCATGGATTTTGGGGCATTCATTATTTATTTCAGGCAAAATACAATACTCAGCCTTCTGATGGATCACAACCTTCTCTTCCAGGGCATTTTCGCAATCATGCCTATACATGGCAAAGAATTACTTCGTGGATTTTATTGTTTGGAATTGTGGCTCATGTCATTCATATGCGTTTTTTAGAATATCCAGTAACTGCTCAAGTGGACACTCAACATTATTATCTCGTTCGCTTGGAAAAAGATAATGGTTTGTACACCCTTTCTAAAAGACTAGGATTTGATCTCTACTCTCAATCGCAAATTCAAGAGATAAAACAAACTATTTTCTCCCATTTAGGTCCTTTAGTTGCTTTGGAAGAAACTCCTGAGCAATTAATTGCAGCTCAGAAAAATCGCGAAGAAAAAGCTTGGGTAGAGGCTTTTGAGAGTTTACATATAAACGCAAATCAGTTAGTGGCCGCATCAAAAACTTTTGGTATCGCTGAATTATTAATTGTAAGAGATACTTTCAAAAAACTAAGCATGATTTTTTTGTATACTGGCCTTGTGATTGCTGCTTGTTTTCACGCTTTTAATGGACTTTGGACATTTATGATCACCTGGGGGATTTCTTTGACTGCTAGATCTCAAAATTTTATGAGGAAAATGGCTACTTTACTGATGATCATGATTGCTTTTTTGGGGTTTGCGGCGATTTGGGGCACATATTGGTTTAATCTCTCACATTAATAGGAATTGGTAAGATGTCTAAAGCTAAAGAAGTAATCGTGGTTGGAGGGGGATTATCAGGGCTTTCTACGGCTATGAAACTCGCAGAAAATGGTTGCAATGTCAAAATCGTCTCAGTCACAAAAGTGAAACGCTCTCATTCTGTATGTGCTCAAGGAGGAATTAACGCAGCGATGAATTTAAAAGGAGAAGATGATTCTCCTTTGATTCATGCCTATGACACGATTAAAGGAGGTGACTTTTTAGCTAATCAACCTCCTGTTTTAGAAATGTGTTTAGCAGCTCCAGCAATTATTCAGATGATGGCACGGTTTGGGTGTCCTTTCAATCGAACTTCGGAAGGAAATTTAGATTTTAGACGCTTTGGAGGCACGCTTTATAATCGAACCGCTTTTTGTGGTGCTTCTACTGGACAACAGCTGCTTTATGCTCTAGATGAGCAAGTTAGAAAATATGAAGTGATGGGGAGAGTTGAAAAATTTGAATCTCATGAATTTATGCGTCTGATCTTAGATGAACAAGGACTCGCTAGAGGTATTGTCATGATGGATCTTTTTAACATGAAGTTAGATGTGCTAAAAGCCGATGCTGTTGTGATAGCAACGGGAGGAATTGGAATGATTTTTAAAAAATCGACAAATTCCACGTTTTGTACTGGAGCTGCTAATGGCCGTTTATTTAAACAAGGCATGATTTATGCGAATGGAGAGTTTATCCAGATTCATCCAACAGCTATTCCGGGGCATGATAAACTCCGATTAATGTCAGAATCTGCCCGTGGGGAAGGAGGACGCATTTGGGTTTATGGGGATTCTTCTAAACAGATAAAAAAAGCGGATGGAACTGAAATTCCATGTGGAAAAACAGGAGAGCCTTGGTATTTTCTTGAAGAGTTATATCCAGCATTTGGAAATTTGGTTCCCCGCGATATTGGTGCAAGAGAAGTTTTACGTATATGCGAAATGGGATTAGGAATCAATGGGGAAATGCAGGTTTATCTCGACGTATCCCATCTATCGGATGAGAAAAAACAAAAGCTTAAAGCGATTTTGGAAATTTATCAAAAATTTACGGGTGATGATCCAAAAAAGGTTCCTATGCGAATTTTCCCTGCTATGCATTATACAATGGGGGGGGCGTGGGTTGATTGGCCAGCTGCGGATGATCACGATCGGTTTGATCGTTTTAGACAAATGACTAACTTACATGGATGTTTTAATGTTGGCGAATCAGATTACCAATATCATGGAGCTAATCGTTTAGGAGCCAACGCGCTACTCTCTTGTATTTTCAGTGGGCTTGTTGCCGGGCAAGAAGTACCTAGATATTTAGATCAATTAACCCATTCTTATCGAGAAACTCCATCTTCAGTTTTTGAATCAGCTTTAAATGCCGAACAAGACATAAAAAAAGATTTATTATCGAGGAAGGGTATTGAAAATATTCATCGTTTACATGACGAATTATCTGATTGGATGCTTACAAATGTAACAGTTAAACGAAATAATGCCGACCTACTAAAAACCCTTAATAAATTGAAGGAACTGAGAGAGCGATATCAACACATTTCGCTAGATGATCGAACGCAATTTGCTAATCAAACATATGCTGTCGCCAATCAGTTTGGGCCTATGCTCGAGATTGCTATGGTAATTACTAAAGGTGCTCTTTTACGGAATGAATTTAGAGGAGCTCACTATAAACCCGAGTTTCCAGAGCGAAATGATAAAGAGTGGTTAAAAACAACTTTAGCAACTTATCAGGTAGATGAACCGCGCATTGAATATGCAGAAGTAGATTTACGCCATCTCCAACCTATTCAAAGAGATTATACACAGGCTAAAAAAATTAAACCCAAATTAGAAAATATCCCTGCCAATCTTATTTTACCTATTTAATACCTAGGAGATTTTTGATGGTTCGAACATACATTTTAAAAATATATCGGGGAGAACCGGGATCTCAATATTGGGAAGAATTTGAGCTTGCTTTAATTCCTTATGCGAATGTGATTTCTTCATTAATGGAAATCCAACGCAACCCTATCAATATTAAAGGGGAAAAAGTCAAACCTGTCGTATGGGAGTCAGGTTGTTTAGAAGAAGTTTGTGGGTCTTGTTCAATGCTTATCAATGCTTATCCTCGGCAAGCTTGCACAGCTCTTATTGAACCAATTTTGAATGAAACAAAGAATTTGATTATCACTTTAGCACCTCTGACCAAATTTCCTTTAGTGAGAGATTTGATTGTAGATCGTAGTCGCATGTTTGAAAATTTAAAAAAAGTGCATGCATGGATTGATGTTGACGGAACTTACCAGCAAGGTCCAGGGCCAAATATTGGTCCAGAAAAGCAAAAAGTGATGTATTCTTTAGCGACCTGCATGACTTGCGGCTGTTGCTCCGAAGCCTGTCCTCAAGTTAACATGCATTCTCCGTTTATAGGTCCTGCGGCAATTTCGCAAGTTCGCTTATTTAATGCAAACCCGATTGGAAAAACGCAAAAAGAAAAGCGTTTAAGGCCTTTGATGCAGGAAGGGGGAGTTAATGATTGTGGAAATAATCAAAACTGCGTGAGGGTTTGTCCAAAAGACATTCCCTTAACAGATTCTATTGCAACAATTAGTCGCGATGTCACAAAACAAGCAATTGAAGATCTTTTTAGTTTTCCTGATAGACAAGACTAACCATTCATTTAATAATTATTAATTAAAGTTAAAATACTAATGACTGTCAATTAATAATTTGTTATTATACTAAATTTAATTTTTTTAATTCTATAGGATATAATGTCCCTTCATACCTATTATTTTAAACGCTTAATCTGGGTTTTAATTGCAAAAACCTGCTTCATCGTCGGATTTATTATTTGGGGTGGGGTGGGATTGGGACCTGACGAAGCTCAATATTGGACTTGGAGCCAAAAGCTTGATTGGGGATACTACAGTAAACCCCCTGGCGTTGCTTGGCAAATTTGGTTAGGAACACAGTTGTGGGGGCAAACAGAATTAGGAATTCGTTTTTTTTCTTTAATATGGTCATTTTTACAGTCTTATTTAGTATTTTTTTTAGCGTTAGAAGTTGGATTAAAGCCTAGAACAGCCTTTTGGAGTGGAATTGTCATGGCTTTTTCTCCTATCGGTTTGTTAGGATCTTTTCTTGCCATTACGGATGGAGGGTGTTTAATTTTTTGGACATTAGCATGCATAATTGTTGTGAGAGCTTTGCGGAAAAACCTTAGCCCTTCTCCTTTTTTGGTTGGTTTATGTTTAATGGCTGGAGCTTTATTTAAATGGCCCATCTATTTTTTTTGGGTATTTTTTCTCATCAGTCAATATCTTTGGTTTCCTCAACTTTCTTTGACAAGGCTTGTAAGTGGGATTTGTGTTTCTCTAATGGGTCTTTTACCAAGTTTTTGGTGGAATATTTCTCATGATTGGGCAACCTTCCGTCATGTTTTCTCTACTCTTCAAGGTGGGCATGGTGCAACAAGCGGGAATTTTTTTGAATTCTTAGGGGTTCAAGCTCTATTAATCTCCCCAATTTTGTTTGGATTGTTACTTTATAGTTGGTTTTATCAAGCAAAAAAAATGAAGCCTATGCCTCTTATCCACACAAGTTTTAAAAAAACTCTGTTATTTTGTGGAGGACTTTCATTAATATGCTTAGCGTGTGCTTTAGGCCTGTCACTTTTTCAAAAAATTCAGGGAAATTGGATTGTTTTTGCGTATCCGACAGCAATTGTTTGGTTAGCAGGTTTTGCTTGCGAAGGAAGTCGCCACGAGAAATGGTTGAAATTAGGAGTAGCTACTGCAGGATGCTTAGTTTTGTCTCTTTTTTCTTTTCCACTGTTTTACCAATCTCAATGGCGGCCTATTTTTATGACGTATAAGTGGAACCCTTTCAAACACAATATGGGTTGGAACCAGTTAGAACAATCATTATTAGAAGCTAAATATAACCCTTTAACCGACTTTTTAGTTAGCGATAAATATCAGACAACCAGCATCTTAAGTTTTTATGGCCCTCTGCAACAAAGAGCCTATTTTCTTAACCTTCATCATGCTCGTCAAAATCAGTTTTCGTATTGGCCAAGCATGGTGGATGACTATGCAGGAAAAACTGGTTACTTCATCTGGATGGAGAACCAACCTTATTTAGAGCGTGATTGGAAAGAAAAGTTAGACTTTTATCAAAATGAATTAAAAAACTATTTCAAGCATGTAGAACTTATGGGTCTTTTTCCCCTTCTTTATGAGCATCAAAAAGTTGTGAAAGGTGTTTTTATTTTTAGATGCACTGACTGTAAATCAAACCCTCTTCCCTCAACACAAATTTTTTAAACTGATAAGTTTATAGTCGAAAAAAGCAAAAATGGGTTATTATAAATTTGTAAGTGATTTAGCTCAAAGTTTGAGTTTTCAGCCATTTTTTTCACCGCTGATTGGGATATTTGAATATTAAGCCAATCAACGATATTTATTTTTTTGAAGGGACCATGACGCTAATGGTGCCGCTTGAATTGTACGCAATTTAAAGCAAAACCATTAGGAAACGGACCCACGTTAACAAAACGTGTTGATCGAGCCAATTCAAGTCCCTCTCAGCGGTGTTTTCTTTTTTGATAATTCATTATGTTCCAGAATAACCTTAAATTACGTTTTCCGAGCACTTTATATAAACTTGTTTCTATATGCTAAATTTGAGAGAGAATAGTTTAGAGGGTTCATTATTAACTACGGTCATCGAAAAGGGGATGGTAGAGAAGATGCTTAATCTAGTGCGTTTCAATTAGACTTTTGTTTCAAATTCTTAATCTTTACATTTTATCCTCTTTTTTCTAAACTAGTTCCATGTTTACAAAGTTAAGCAAATGACAATCTCAGTTTTGAGTTTATTTAATTGGGAAACACTTTGATTGTTAATCAATTAAATAAACTCAGGACTTAGGGCTAATATGAATAAGCATTGGAGAGGATATGTCTTCTGTTAAAAAGAAGCGCAAATACAAAATTGCGAAACACAAGCGTAAGAAGCGTAGCCGGCGTGATCGGCACAAAGGAAGATAGATTTTTTTCTAATAGACCTCAGAGAAAAATTTAATCACCACTTGCAAGCTTAAATTTATCTTAAGCTTGCAAGTTCTACTAACTCCATCCTAAGTTCTATAACTTCTTTTTATCTTATCTATAACTCCAACTAATACAAATTTATTAAATTGATTAATTTATTTTGTAAAACTTGAGCTTTTATTTTAAAATTTTGGATTTAAATATTAATTAAATGAGTGTTTTGAATGATGCTTTGGAAATTTCCTGTTCGTTATGATGTAATTGTTATTGGTGGAGGGCATGCAGGCTGCGAAGCAGCATTGGCATCTGCACGAATGGGGTTGAGAACTTTATTACTCACAATGAATTTGGATACAATAGCCAAAATGAGTTGTAATCCTGCTGTAGGAGGAATCGCTAAAGGACATATCGTTAGAGAAATCGATGCATTGGGTGGGGAAATGGGTAAAGTGATTGATGTCACTGGGATCCAATATCGCATGTTAAATGCGACTAAAGGCCCTGCCGTTTGGGCACCTCGCGCGCAAGCCGACAAACTTGCTTATCAAAGTGAGATGAAACACCGTATGGAGCGAGTCTCTAACTTGGATATCAAGCAAGGCACAATTGAAGATTTGTTAATTGAAAACGATCATATTTGTGGCGTGATTACGAAAGAAGGAATTAGTTATGATTGCCAAGCGATTGTTCTTTCTTCTGGAACATTTTTAAGAGGCCTTTTACATATTGGTGAAACAAATTATTCGGGGGGTAGAGCTGGAGACCAGCCTTCAGTAGGTATGTCAGCTAGCTTAGAAAAATATGGTTTAAAATTAGGTCGATTAAAGACAGGAACTCCTCCTAGAATCAATAAACGATCCATTGACTTTAGTTGCACAGAAGAACAGCCAGGTGATCCGGGAGTCAAATTTTCTTACGATAATGAGGGAATCCCTCGTTTGCCGCAAGTGTCTTGCTACATTACTTATACGACAGAAGAAACAAAACAAATTATTTTATCCAACATTCATCGCTCTCCTATGTATTCAGGCAAAATCAAAGGAGTGGGACCTCGTTATTGCCCTTCCATTGAAGATAAGGTTGTTCGTTTTTCGGATAAAGAACGCCATCAAATTTTTTTGGAGCCTGAAGGACTCCAAACCCAAGAAGTTTACGTCAATGGAGTCTCTTCTTCATTACCCTTTGATGTACAATTGGCATTTATCAAAAGTATCCCTGCACTTCGTCATGCTGAAATCATGAGACCTGCTTACGCAATTGAATATGATTATGTTATAAGTGGTCAAATTGACTTTTCTCTCGAATGTAAAAAAATTGGAGGCCTTTTCTTAGCTGGCCAAATTAATGGAACGTCTGGTTATGAAGAAGCTGCCGGCCAGGGGTTAATGGCAGGAATTAACGCTGCGAATAAAGTGATGGGTAAAGCTCCTCTAATTTTAAAACGTTCGGAAGCATATATAGGAGTGATGATCGATGATCTAGTCACAAAAGGCTTGGATGAACCTTACCGAATGTTTACAAGTCGTGCAGAGCATCGTTTATTACTTCGGCAAGACAATGCCGATCTTCGTTTAAGACGCTATGGCTATGAAGTGGGATTAGTCGATCAAACGCGTTATGATCGGGTAAAAGAAAAGCAAAGAATCATGGAGGAAGAAAGCGAACGTTTAGCAAAAACATTTAAGCAAGTATCTAATAAGGGATATACGTTGACTCAATTATTATGTCGACCCGAAAATACATATGCTTCCTTGCTAAAAGAATATCCAGATGTGATGCAAAATTTTGGAGAAGAAATTAATTTTCAAATTGAATTAAACATAAAATATGCGGGTTATATCGATCGCCAAACAAGTGAAGTGGCAAAATTGGCGCATGTGGAGAAAATTCAAATTCCGATAGGGTTTGATTTTTCAACTGTAAATGGTTTGCGTAACGAAGCAAAGCAAAAATTGAACCAGATCGCTCCACGTCATTTAGGCCAAGCTTTACGCATTTCAGGAGTTTCTCCTGCAGATATTTCGATTTTAATGATTGCTCTTACGCGATATCAAGAGCCAATAGAAAAAGAACGGCTAACATCTGATTGTTCCGAGGCATAAGAGGTCATGCTTGAATGTAATGTTGTACAGTTAAAGAACGTTCCTATTTTAACCCAGTTAAAATGGGAAGAAGCTTTACTACGTACAAAACACGACAACTGGTGTTTAATTAATCAAGGCTCACCGCCAGCCGTTGTTTTAGGGATTTCTGGGCGTGTTGATGAGTTAATTAATTTAGATTATTTCTATCAAAACCCAATTCCTTTGATTCGTCGTTTTAGTGGAGGAGGAACAGTGGTGGTGGATGAAAATACCATTTTTGTCACCTTTATTTGTCATGCTTCACAATTATCTATTTCTCCTTTCCCTCAACATATTATGCAATGGACAGAAGAGTTTTACCGTCCTATTTTCCCAACTCACCCATTTCAGCTAAAAGAAAACGATTATGTTATGGGCCTAAGGAAATTTGGAGGTAATGCGCAATCGATTACTAAAAATCGGTGGTTACATCATAGTTCGTTGCTTTGGGACTTTTGCTATGATAAAATGCAATATTTATCTCTTCCTAAAAAAAGACCTCATTATCGGAAAGATCGATCCCATTTAGATTTCCTTTGTTCGTTAAAAGATTTTTGTTCCGATCAATCAAAGTTCCAAGATCAACTCTTGAATAGACTCGAACAGAAGTTTTCTCTAAATCATTGCTCCATTAATGATTTAGAAGAAATATCTCAAATTCCTCATCGTCACATAACTCAAGAGATTTTTTTAGATTTTTTATGAATTTTTTTATCATAAAAAATGTTTCCCTTTTTACTATTAATCCTAAATAGTTTTCATTAAGGATTAAAAGTCTATTGACCTGCTTTTGCAATTAGATTAAATAAGAATTAAAGAAGCCATCGCGTCTAAAGATTAATAACCTAAACTTTATAAATAATTAAAAAAATCTAATCAGGAGAAAAATATGTTTTTAGAAAATATTTCTATAAATTATACCACTATTTTTTTTGCGGCAATGGCCTATTTTATATTAGGAACTATTTGGTATTCTCCAGCTATGTTTGGGCACCGTTCTAAACGGTACGAAGAAGTTATTAATCCACCGATTAAACAAACATCGCTTGCATTAGCTTATATCGGAGAATTATTAATTTCTTTTTTTATAGCTTACACTTTGGCTATCTTTATACAAATCACGCAAGCGAAAGATTTTCTAGAAAAGATTGTCGTCGTTATCTGGATTTGGTTTGGTTTTGTGGCGACAACGCATTTTTCACCGGTACTTTGGGATAGAAAAACCTTAAAAAGTTTTTTCGTTCATGCAGGTTTTATGTTATTTGGATTTTTATTAATAGGGTCGCTCATTTCAATTGTACATTGATTTAAAAATTGTTTGTTTAAAATGATTTTGGTTAGCTTATAATTGGGCGTATTTTATCACCTATAAATAATGTAGATAGGTTGCTTAATACTTTCCAAAACTCAAGTAACAATTAGCCAAAATTCTAAACTTTGTATTTCTTTATATAAATGGGATTTAAAATTCATCGGAAAAATTAATTTAAAATGTTTTTTGCGAGAATCAATTTGCATGAATTTCTAAAAAATATTTTAATGACAATAGAATAACAAAACAAAGGAGTGATGTTATGGTTCAAGGTGATAAATCGAGTTATACGAATAAACAAAAAAGACAAGCAGAACATATTGAAGAAAGCTATGAAAAGCGTGGTGTGAGTGACAAAGAGGCGGAAAAACGCGCTTGGGCTACAGTTAACAAGTTAACTGGTGGCGGCTTAAAAGGTGGGGCAAAAAAATCAAGTTCATCAAAAGCAGCAAAGGCTAAAAAAAGTGCAACAGCTAAAACAGCTACCAAAAAGGCAACAGCGACAACAGCAAAAGGAGCCACAGCAGCTAAAAAACCAGCTGTAAAGAAAGCAACAACTTCTGCAGCTAAAAAGCCTACTCTTACAAAAAAAAGTCCGGCAGCTAAGAAAGCAGCACCAGCTAAAAAAAGTGCCCCTGTAAAAAAGGTATCTCCAGCAAAGAAAGCCACAACAGCTAAAAAATCGACAATAACTTCTCCTCGTACTAATACAATCAAGAAAACGACAGCGACTAAAAAAACGTCGGCAAAAACGGCTTCTAAAAAAGCACCGGCGAAAAAGGTTGTAACAGCAACAGCAAAAAAAAGCTCAGTCACTAAGAGGAGCAGTACTAAAAAAACAACACCGAGCAAAAAATTTTCTAAGAAGGGTATTTTAAGCTCTATATTTTCTTTTTAAAAGATATTGTTTTCTTCTAAGTTTAGTCGCTTAAAGGATATCGCTTTTAAGCGACTTTTTTATTTTTTTAATTTACTTTCCAATTGAAGATATTGCAACTTGCGTTCAATTCCCCACCGATATCCAGATAAGTTTCCGTCTTTTCTAATAACTCGATGACAAGGTGTCACAAGAGCTAAAGGATTAGCCGCACAAGCTCCTCCTACAGCACGAACAGCTTTTGGCGAGTTAATTTTTTTTGCAATTTCTGCATAGCTAGATGTTGTTCCAATTGGAATTTCTCTTAAGGCTTTCCAGACAGATCTTTGAAAGAGAGTTCCTCTTTCATCCAAAGTAAAGTCTATTTTTTTGAGAGGATTTTCCATTAACTCAATAATTTGAGAAAGTATGTTTTTTGTTTTGTAATCATCATGAATTAAATGAGCTTGAGGAAAACGAGCTTGAAGAAGTAATTGAAGTTCTGCAGGATTTTCCCCTAGAATAACTGCGCAAAGCCCTACTTGGCTTTGAGCAACAATGACTTGTCCAAAGCTAGAATTACCGATAGAAAAAAATATTTGTTCTACATGTTTGTTATGCATGTTTTATCCCTCTCTTTAATGTTGTTCTAACAAGAATATCTAATTTTATACTTTAAGACTCGCCATTTTAGGTCATCAAATCTTTTAACCCTTTCCTAACTTTAATGTCCGAAAGTGGCTAGAAAATTTTTTGAAAACCTTTTATCATTAAAAAGATGAAGATAGAACAAAAAATGTATTTTAAAGCTTATCTTTCCCGCGATGCACGTTTTGATGGGATTTTTTATGTGGGAGTCCTTTCTACTGGAATTTACTGTCGGTGTATTTGTCCTGCGAGAAGACCAAAAGAATCAAATTGTCGCTTTTTCAAAAGTACAGGGGAAGCTGAAAAAGAATTTTTTCGACCTTGTTTGCGCTGTCGTCCAGAGCTAGCACCGGGTCTGTCCCCAGTAGATGATGCTCATCGCCTTGCCAATCTTTTGATTTCTTCTATGCAAGAAGGATTGTTCGATGAATTAGGACTTGAAGATATTGCCTTAAAATTCAATTTAAGTTCTCGTCAAATTCGGCGGGTCATTCAGAAAGAATTTGGTGTCTCACCGATTCAATTATTGTTAACTCGCCGGTTACTTTTAGCAAAGCAGTTATTGACGGATACCGATTTGAGTGTGATAGATATTGCTTTTGCTAGTGGATTTTTTAGCTTGCGTCGTTTCAATGATGCTTTTAAAAAGCATTATCGCATGCCTCCCAGCCAATTAAAAAAAGAAGATCAACGAAAGAAAACTTTTTTTTCTTCCGCATACATTACGCTGCAATTGAATTATCGTCCTCCCTATGATTGGATAGGTTTTTTAAATTTTTTATCTATTCGTTCTTTAAAGGGAATAGAGCTAGTTAAAAATAATTGTTATTTACGTACTGTACAGATTAGAGAGTATAAAGGTTGGATTCACGTTTCTCATGTAGAGGATAAACATTGCCTAAGAGTCAAAATTGATTCTTCTTTAGTTCCTGTGCTAGCGATATTATTAGAGCGAATTCGCAATTTTTTTGATTTAAATGCTAGGCCTGATAAAATTTCTGTCCAACTTGGGCAAGATCCCTTTTTAGCAGAAGAAGTGGCAAAAAATCCAGGTTTGAGAGTTCCTGGAACATTTGACGGATTTGAGCTAGCATTTAGAGCTATTTTAGGGCAACAAATTACTGTCAAAGCAGCCACTACACTCGCTAGTCGATTTGTAAAAGCATTTGGTGAGGAATTTAAAACTCCCTTTGCAGAGTTGCATTATTTATGTCCAAGTTCTCAACGCATTTCTTCTTTAAAGTGGGAAGAAATTGCGACTATTGGAATTATTCGTGCAAGAGCTCAAACAATAATTGAATTAGCCAAACAAATGTCATCAAACACTCTTAAATTAGAAGCAGGCGTTAATCTGAGTTTGACAATTAAACAATTAACATCGATAGCAGGGATTGGCCAATGGACGGCTCATTATATTGCTTTACGGGCTCTCCAATGGCCTGATGCATTTCCAAAAGAAGATGTGGCATTGCGAAAAAAACTTGGCAAAGTAACGGCGAAGCAAGCGGAGAAATTATCACAAGTGTGGCGTCCATGGCGCAGCTATGCAACGTTGTACCTGTGGCAAAAAAAGGACTAAAATAGCTGATTCAAATTTAACGAACTTTAATTAATCATCTAGTTGTTTGAGAATTTTTTCCAAATTTATTCCTTTACCAAGAATTGGTTTGAATAAATCACCTACTTTTTGAAATCTTTTTAAACAATTTTTTATAGTAAAATCTGTTGGGCGAAGACCAACTTTCACTTCTTTCCATGACAAAGGGGTAGAGACAGGGGCTTCAGGTTTGGGGCGAACGGAATAAGGAGCAACGACGGTTTGTCCAAAATTGTTTTGTAAATAATCAAGGTAGACTTTGTTTTGTCTATTTTTAGGGTTTCTTTCTAAAGAAGTGAGATCTGGTATTTTTTCATGAGCTAAGTGAGCGATCAATTTGCCAAATTGTGTGGTTTCTTCAAAAGTATAACGAGCCCCCATCGGAATATAAATATGGAGTCCGGTAGCCCCAGAGGTTTTGCACACGTGAGGGATGTCTAATGGATCCAAGATGTGGTGAATTCCTTGAGCGACTTCAATGACATGATCAAATGAAATGCCTTCAGGATCCAAATCAAGGATTAAATAATCTGGATAATGCAAAGATTGCCTTCGAACATTAAAGGGATTTAATTCAATACATCCTAAATTGATTACATAGAGTAAACTTTGCTCATTATTGATGATAATATAGTGTACCTCTCTTTCTTCATGAGAGATGGTTTCTATTTGAACCCAATTGGGTGCATGAAGGAGATCTTTTTGATAAAAACCAGGCTGACCAATTCCATTTGGATAACGATGGAGCGTTTCTGGTCGATCTTTTAAATAGGGCAAAATTAAAGAAGATGCCGATCGATAGTACTCAAGCAAATCTCCTTTTGTATACCCTTCTTGGGGCCAATAAACTTTATCTAAATGCGTAAAAGATAATTCCGTATGGATGCTAGGTTTTATTTTTTGTTGTTTAGAAATGGAAGGAGTTTCTTGTAAAATTTTTTTGACTTTTACTTCCTCTTCTAGCACAACTTCTTGTTTTTTTTTATCTTCGCGAAGATCGATAAAAATCGCTTGTCTCATGATTTTTTCTTTTGTCCATTCAGCAAATTGGATTTCGCAAACTAGCTCAGGTTTTACCCACGTGGTTGGTTGATGAAGCTTGGGAGGAAAAGAAAAAGGGCAGGTTTCTTGAGGTTTTAAGAGATCACGCACATAAGTTAACGATTTTTGATCGAATCCACTGCCTGTATGGCCCACATAAAGCAATTCATTATCTTTGTAGACTCCTAAAAGTAGAGATCCGAAATGCTCTCTGGAACCTTTCGGAGTTGTAAAGCCACAAATAATTGCTTCTTGTCTTTGATGAGTTTTAATTTTTAGCCATTTTTTACTGCGCGTGGATTGGTAGGTACTATCAATTCTTTTAGCTACAATTCCTTCAAATCCAGCTTGAGAAGTCACTTTAAAAAAGGCTTTTCCTTCTTGAACCAAATGTTCACAAAAACGAATGCGGGGATTTTTTGGTAGAATTTGTTTGAGCAGCTCTTTCCGCTGTAAAAGGGTTAATTCTCGTAAATCGTTATTTTTTAGGTAGAGAAGATCGAACACGTAGTAAACTAAAAATCCTTCTTGGTTTTTTAGGTAATTTTGAACGAGTTGAAAGCTTGGTTGTCCATTTTCATTTAAAACGACAATTTCTCCATCTAAATAAGCATCGACTGTCATTTCATTTAAGGCTTTTACAATCGGATCAAATCGTGAGTTAAATGAAAGATGATTACGAGACCATAAAAAAACGGATTGGTTGTGAATTTGAGCTAGCGCCCTGTATCCATCCCACTTAATTTCAAATAGCCAGTCGGGATGGTCAAAAGGTTTATCGACCAAAGTGGCAAGCATGGGTTTGATTATTTGTGGCATGGTCGTTTTTTGGGTTTCTTTTTGAATAAGGATCGAATTACGCGTTTTTCTGGGATTTTTACCAGTTGTTTTTGGATCTGGAGAAATGATTCGTTGAGATAAAACAGATTCATTTTTTTCGAGAATGGATACTTGAGAAGCATACTCATCACTTTTCTTAATGAGTAACCATTGCTTGTCATCGCCTTGAAATCGAATAAGAGAAAATTCGCCTTTAAGTTTGTGCCCATTTAAAACAAATTTTAAATGTCCTTTTTTTAAACCTTGTCTTATGAATTGTTCGGACTCTTTTTGGGACTTTGCTCCTAGAGCTGAATAATTACCTTTATCCCAAACGATAACTTCTCCTGCTCCATAATTTCCTTTTGGAATAGTTCCCTCAAAATTATGATAAGAATAAGGATGATCTTCAACTTGAATGGCTAAACGTTTATCATTGGGATTGAGAGAGGGCCCTTTAGGAATAGCCCAACTTTTAAGAACTCCGTCTAATTCTAATCGGAAGTCATAATGTAAATGAGAGGCGTTGTGCATTTGCACGACGAACAAAAGGCTTTGAGAGGAATGTTCTTTAGTCTTTTCGTGTGGTTCAGTTGTCTCGTTAAAGTTTCGTTTATTAAAGTATTCTTTTAATCCCATATCACCTCCAAAATTATCTAAGCAATTTTTTTGTTGACGGTATCTATAAACTTTCTTTCAATATAGTCATAATATCTTTGACAAGAGTAAGTAATGTTGAGTTTTTTTGTGTGAACTTTTCTTTCCTTTGACTTTATCTGCAATAAAGTCTTTAAGTTCCTTTGTATACGTTATCCTAATAGTCTTCGTGATGAAAATGGGAAATGAGTTGATCAAGCGATGAGTTTCGGGGCTATTGCGACTTCTTTATTCGTATTTATCCCGCTTTCTAAAATATGTAAAACTATAGGATTTTCATTTCATTCAAGTAGCGCCATTGATTTAATACCAACAAATTCTCGTAAGGCTTAACGATAGCAATATATTCTCGATTATGTAAAACAAATTTTCTAAATCGAGAGTTTAGCGACGCAGATCCAAATGTGTTGTAGCTGCTAAGAATTTAAAATGCGCTAATCCAGCATCGGTGAGCTCATAGCAATTAGCCAGATCTAGATGCTGCAAAGCGACTAAGGGCCTCAAATGCACTAATCCTGCATCGGTAAGGTAAGAGCATTCACTCAAATTTAAATGCTGTAAAGCTACTAAGGACGTCAAACGTGCTAATCCATCATCGGTAAGTTTCCAGCATTGCATTAAATCTAGATGTTTTAAAGCGATTAAGGGTATCAAATGTGCTAATCCAGCGTCTGTGATATTTTCACAATTTGTTAAATTTAAATGTTGCAAAGCGACTAAGGGCCTTAAGTGCGCTAGTCCTGCATCGGTAAGTTTCCAACATCGCATTAAATCTAGATGTTTTAAAGCGATTAAAGGTTTCAAATGCACCAATCCTGCATCCGTGAGATCACAACCAATCAGATTCAAATGCTGTAAAGCGACTAAAGGGGACAAATGTGCTAATCCGACGTCCGTGATTCTGAAACATTCCGTTAAATCTAGATGCTGCAAAGCCGTTAAGGATGTCAAATGCGCTAATCCTGCATCCGTAAAATTCCAGCATCCTTGGAGATCAAGCAATTTTAAGTTTTTACAATTTTTTAAAGCTAAGAGATGAGCATCTGTTAAGTCAGCATTGTTTGAAAAATTGAGTGCTTCTATCTCATTCGAGAAGTGATTTATAATCCTTTCAAACTCTGCTAACTGAGAGGTCTGGTTTAATAAGGTGCTCACAACGGTAAACTCTAAATAGCTTTTCAAAGGGTTTAATCGACATTGCTGCGCAAAATTTAAAAGCTCTTTTAATCCGAATAAACTCTCTTTAGTGGAGCTAAAGGGTTCAAGTCTTTGTGATTTGTACCCATCAATTAACTGCTCTTCTAAGTTTTTCACTACTTCCGTTAATTCATAATAATCGGCTAGTTGAATAGAAGAAGGAATCTCTTCCAAAGGAACTTTAACGTTAGCATCCATGACGCAATTCAGCAGATGCATAAACTCCTTTTGTGTCAAAGCGAGAGGATGTTGCAGGGTTTCTTGAAAATTTCCTGACCAAAGAGTCTTAAAATAAAGGGATTTTTCTCTTAACATGGCTAACTGAGAATGAGAAATAGTCAGAAAAATTCCTTCTTGAAAACTTAGTTGAAGTTCTTCAGATGAAGATGAAAGATCGGGAACTTGAATCATTGGCGCATTAGTTTTTTCTAGATTATCCAAAGAATTGGCTAAGGAGTTAACTTCATCTCTAGGAGAATCGCTAACTTCTTGAGATTGATAGTCAGAAGGGGTCATTGTATTGACAGGATAACTATAACTTAGGTTAGAAATATTCAAAATGACCATCCAAATGAGTTAAATAAATTTTAATTGATAGATATTTTAACAAAATGACATATAGCTAAAAATCATTGCAAGAGTAACCTGAATTTTGGCTTTTCAGCTTAACTTTGTAAATGCTGCTAATGTCTTCCGTTGCCGAAACCTTGCCGAAAGGGATTTTTGGGAAGCTAGTTGTTGACAAGAGGGGTTATTTCGAAAGCACTTTCACAGTAAATAATTCATTAAAAAATATTTCTTAGATTGAATAGACACACCACAGAAATGCCGAACCAACCTAAAAAGCCATCCATTAACTTAGCAGAACAACATCGCCTATTATTAAAGGCTACCTAAAAATCCAACATTCAGGTTAATTTTATTAAATAGCACCCCAAAGAAGAAGTGTAATTATTAGAATGTTTAGGACTTTTTGACACGAGCAAGAGCCAGACCGTCTAATCTTCCTTCTCGTACAAGAGTGGGAATGAGGACTGTTTCAAGTTTTGGATGAACAGCCAAATAATCATTAAAAGCATAAATGGTTTGAGCTTCTTCGTGATTTGGGTAACCGACATGCTTACCTTTCGGGATGAGATTATCAATTAAAATCAATGAACCAGGTTGAGATAAATGAATAGCCCAATCTAAATAAAGGACATTGTTTTCTTTATCTGCATCAATAAATACAAAGTCAAAAGAGGCTAAATTCTCCGTTGCAATTTGAGCTAATAAATCTACCGCATAGCCTTGCCGAATTTTAACGAGGTGACTTAACTCAGCTTTATGGAGATGCTCTTGAGCAATTTGGCAATACTGGGGGTTGGCTTCGATTGAAATCATATATCCTGTTTCTGGTAATGCTCGAGCTAACCAAACTGTACTATATCCACCCAATGTGCCAATCTCTAAAATATGTTTAGCTTGCAGAGTTGAGGCTAAAAAATTAAGGAGCTTACCTAGATAAATAGGAATTTGAATGGAAGGAAGGCCTTTAATAACCGAGTTTTGACGTATGTGATGTAAGACCGCATCTTCTTGTCCAAACCGTCTGTCTAAATACTCTCTTAACTCTTCAGGATTTGGATGATTTTTATTCATGGAACAGTCTCAAATTTAACTTCATATAAGTAAGGCCATAATTTTCCAGTTAAGTAAAATGTGTGAGTTAACTCATTGTAAGCAATGCCATTTAAAACGGATTCGTATCCAAGACTTTGTTTGATTTTTTTAGGTAATAATTGAGAGGCATTAATGATACCATTGACGATGCCTGTCTTTTTATCTAATCGGATGATATAATCTGCATTCCAGACATTTGCATAAATATACTTTTCCACGCAGATGAGATCATTCAAAAACTTCACGGGTTGTCCATTCCAGGTAACTGGGATCGTTTTTTCAATGGTAAAATCCCGGGGATGACGTTTCACGAGTTCAGAAGATCCATTACTCATATAAAAAGAATCATCTTCTTTATCATAGCAAAGACCCCAACCCTCTCCTTCATAAGTGATTTGCCGTATTAAACGAATAGGATTTATTTGATAAATAAGAGCAATTCCTTCTTTCCAGGTCAATTGGATAAGTTCTTGATGGTTTAAAGTAATACCTTCTGCAAACAGGTGACGAGGAAGCAAATACTTTTGAATTGTTTGTCCTGTTGAAGGATTTATTTCTTTTAAACAAGATTGTCCGTAAAGCCCAGTGCTTTCATATAGTTTATTTTGATAGAATACTAACCCTTGGGTAAACGCATTTGTATCGTGTGGGTAGGTTTGAACAATGACTAGATTTAATATTTCAACTTTTTGATTATCAAAACTGTATAGAGAAAATTTCCATAATAGAACTAAAATAATTAAAAATTTTTTAATATAAAAATTTATTTGTTTTGTTTTGTTTACTTTTCTATTTTTAGGGTGTGGAATGGTAATTTCATCTGTTTTCATATCGTTTTTAATAGAGCCGCCTGTTTAATGAATGCCATTTAACAAAAACTTCTTCACATTGTTTTGACGAATCTGGATCAAATATAGCTAGAACCTCTCTTTTTTCCGGGGGTAGCAATAATTGTTCGTAAAAAAAAGCGTCGTCAAATCCATATTGGGCAGCACACTCTTTTTTTACACCTATATACACTTTTTCAATTCGAGCCCAATAAATAGCTGCCAAGCACATGGGACATGGTTCTGCGGTCGTAAATAATGTACATCCTGATAAAATGTGAGTCTTTAAACGACGAGCAGCTTCGCGAATACAATTCATTTCTGCATGGCAAGTTGGATCCTGTTCTTTCAACACAGTATTATGTGTGACAGCAAGTATTTGGCCTTGTTTGTCGACAATACAGGCTCCAAATGGGCCACCCTCATCTTTATCAATTCCTTCATAAGCACTTTCAATAGCACGCCTCATATAATCAAACATATCTTCATTCTCGAATTAAAAAAATTAATGATGAAAATCCTTAGTTTGACTAAGGTTCTCTCTATTCCTCTATATTTAGACATTTTCTTAATGATATTTTAACATATTTTTAATCAATATTTGATTAACAGCTGTTAATTTACAATAGTATTTGATTAAGTTTAAAATATTGATTTTTCTTATATCTAAAAGTAAAAATAGAGATTAAACAAAAGTTACATAATGAAAAATATATATATTTTGCTCTTTCTATTTAGCTTAGGGGTAGTAGCGCAGTCATTTCTCTATCAACACCAACCCACTTTATTTCCCATTGTTGACGCTCCTTTAAATTCTGAAAATCACTTACCAAAAAAATGGAGAAGCACAAAGCAAATTTCTCAATTAGTTGGAAATTATGCTAATTTAAAAGGTTTGACTCAACTTCATTTATCTGGTAGTGGGCAATTTTCTCAAGAAGATTTAGAAAATATGTCTCGAGAAATCAAGGGGAAAGCGTTTGTTCTTGATTTAAGAGAAGAATCACATGGTTTTATCGATGGAACACCTATCAGTTGGACTGATGGCTTGAACTATGGTAATGTGGGTAAAACTCTTCGTCAAATCGAACTAGATGAGCAAAAACGATTGAAATTAACAGCTCAAAAAGGATCTATTATTGTTGATTTATCAAAAGATTTAGGCGAGAATTTTCAAAAATTTTTTGTTAGGGAAGTGAAGACAGAGAAAGAATTAGTAGAATCTTTTGGCTATACATATATTCGTTTGCCAATCACAGACCATCATCGACCGGTTGATTCTGTTGTCGATCAATTTATTGAAATTGTTCTAAGCCTTCCTGCTGATTCTTGGATTCATTTACATTGTAAAGGAGGAAAAGGGCGTACAACAACCTTTATGACTTTATATGATATAATGCATAATGCTCAAACTGTCGGATTGAATGATATTTTGTCTAGACAAACATTGTTAGGTGGAGCAGATCTTGTTCAAGCCGAAAAAAATGAAACTTATAAACAAAAACCTGCCAAAGATCGTATCGAGTTCATTCGAGCTTTTTATACTTATTGCCGGGAGGTTCCCAATTTTGAAATGACTTGGTCTGATTGGGTTCATCAAAAACAATTAGTTGCCTATCAGACTTCTTCTTCTAACTAATTATTTCTAAGTCAAAATTATCGAAGCATCTCAAAAAAAATTTAAAGTTATTCAATTTTCTAATTCGTCTAAAAATTTTTGTTTAAATATCTTATTAAAAAATATTAACTATAAATGAGAAAAACATTTAATTTTTTTTAATTTTAATTTTTATAATATACATAATAACAATTAATTATTAATAGAGTTTGATTTATGGATTATTATGATTTATTAGCTATAGCTACATCGGCAGAAAAAAATAGCTTTGTGGTTAAATTCGCTGCATTATGTGACAAAATAGGATTATTACAATTTCGACAGATCCGGCATTTTTTTTCTATCAGCTTTACTAATATTCAGAAAATCAATGAGTATTTTATTCAAAAACATCAAGATTTGCGCCGAATTAAAATAAGTAAAATTGCTGGAGAGGACGAATGGAATAGAATGTGTAAAAGGTGGAAGGTGTCTATTTACAAACACGATCACCTTATTATCATGCTTGACCAATTATTTAAGCACCGGATGGAAGGCTCTCCCCATGTTGCTTCACCAAATAATGCAGACTTGCAAAGGAAACTTGCGTCGATTAATCCCGATTTATTTCAATGGGGTGTAGAAACATTAAATAAACGTACTCAACTAATGCAAGATCATTTAGCTCATATTCCTGGCTATAAACAAATTGAAAATCAGCTTCAAATCGATGGAGTGACTTATCAAGTTGTAACTTCAGAAGTCACTCAATTTGCAGAACCTGAAAAACCTCTTGTTTCCTGTGGTTCATCTGCAAGCAGAGAAATGATTTTATTAGATCCTCAAAATTCTCCTGTACTCAATGACAAATACAATCAATTTGAACAATTGATTATGAAGTTTATGCGAGCTAAAGGTAAGCCTAATCTTTCTCCTAAAGAGCTTTTGATACTCACAAATTATTTTATGTCTACTATTGTCTTTCCTAAAGATTCATTGGCGAATGAAAAAATTAACAAGCTAGTAACCAATTCTCAAAATGATGCTGCTATATATAAAATCAATTCCCAACCTTGTATTCCTATTGATGTATTTATTGTTAATCAAGTAGGGGTCTGCCGGCATCATTCGCTAGTGGCTGCTTTCTTTTTAGATAAATTTATTCAAACTCATCCTGATATTGGTTTCACTGGCAAGGTTCAAATTATGCGTGACGAGCTTGTCAAAGATAATCGAGTAATCGGAGCCCATGCTTGGATAACTTTGGGCTTTAACAATGATCAGATTTTGTTACTAGACTCTTTAAATGGATTTTTAGGGGATTTAAATGAGGAAAGTTTTCAGAAAAAAATCCGAAAAGTATTCGGAGACAAAGCGATTCGTCACCAATTAGAAAAAGCAAAACGAATGTTGCAAAAAGGCAATGGTGAAAGAGTGGTTAATTAATTCAATACAGCCACAGTCTAGAAAAGTTTTCTAATTACCAATAAATTCGCCAAGTTCCATCTGCCCGGATCGCATGTCCTTGTAAAGTGATGCGACAATCAGACTCATTAAATCCTTTGGCTGGAGCAATTTGGTGGATAAGCAAACCGTTATGTAAGACCATTTTTCCGACTTCATACTCTATATAATGGCTTGGAATGTCTTTAACAGCTTGCGCTGGATTTAAAAGATCTTGCGGATCGTAGGGTTTATCCCAATAATTTAATCCACCTCCTTGTTGAGGTAAGGCAAGAGCTAAAGTAAAACTTAAAGGGTTAGACCAATCTACTTCTTTGTAATGGCTCCAATTTGCTTGTTTAAATTGAAGATCGAAATGGATTTTGCCACCTTGTTTAACAAATTCTGGGCAAGATAAAAAAATATGAAAACCAGGGAGTGCAAGAGAAGACTCATACATCACGTCGCTTTTTAATTCTTTTTTTAAAATGTCTAAGATCCGATCATATAAGTCTGAAAAATGAAGCATGAGAAAAAGATTATTAGATTCAATTTTTTTATCGTAAACTGTAAGTTCGATGTTTTTATCTAAATAAAGGGCAGCACCCAAGGTGTAAAAACGTTCTTGCCTTTTGCTCCAAAAAAAACGCAATTTTTCAATTTTATGTAGTATAGCTTCTGTTTCTGTTGAATTTAAAACAGGGATAGGTAACAGCATAAAGTTTCCTTTGTAGAATTAATCTAAATATCTAGAGACCATTCTGAATAAATTTTTACGACTAATAAGAAGTTTTTTAGAGAGACACGAATTGTTTGTTTTTTCCAATATCTGGTATAAGGATTACTTTTCTTCTTTAGGTCTTTTTTATGTTTACTATCATTTCAAAAAAGTTTCCATTCATTTACAAAAAAAATTTATTATTATTATTTTTTTTGTTTGTTTCATTAAAGGCAGAAAATACTGTTCCTAAGCTTGAAGATTTAACTTTAGAAGAAAAAATTGGTCAATTATTAATCGTTCATTTTCGAGGGGAAGATTGTAATAAAGAAGCTCTTCAAATGATATATGAAGCTCATGTAGGAGGAATTATTTATTATCCATGGTCAAATGGTTTAAACTCTCCTCTTCAAATACAACATTTAAGCGCCCATTTACAAGCTGCGGCATTTCAAAAAAAAAATAAAATCCCTTTATTAATTTCAGTGGATCAAGAAGGGGGAGTTGTCAATCGTTTAACCAAAGGGATGACTCTCTTTCCTGGTAACTATGCTTTAGGTCAAACGAAGGATCCTCAATTAGCCTTTGAGTATGCGAGTGCGTCAGCAAATGAACTTCTAGCGATGGGAATCAATATGAATTTGGCTCCTGTTATAGATGTCAACACGCAACCTTGTAATCCAGTCATTGGAATTCGCTCTTTTAGTACTTGTCCAGATGAAGTTGTTCGATTTGGTTCAAAAGTAGTTGAAGGATTTAACAAGGCTGGATTGATTGCAACTCTAAAGCATTTTCCTGGCCATGGTGATACAAATTCCGATTCGCATCATACTTTGCCTATCGTTGACAAAACGCTTGTTGAATTAGAAAAAGTCGAACTTGTTCCCTTTAAAGCCCTCGCTTCTCAAACACCTGTTGTCATGACTGCTCATTTGCTTGTTCCTGCACTTGATGCTTTGAATTGCGTAACATTTTCGAAATCTGCGATTGATGTTCTAAGAAAAGAGGTCGGAGAAAAAGGAATCATTTTAACAGATTCGCTTGTCATGCAAGGGGTGTTGCAAGATGGCAAAACTGTAGAAGAAGCTGCTTTAAAAAGCTTACAAGCAGGGCATGATCTCTTACTACTAGGAGGTAAACGACTTTTAAATGAGTCTAGCGAGTTTGAGTTGGAAGCTAAAGACGTTTTAAAAATTCACCAATTTCTTGTTAATGCAGTTAGACAAAATCTTATTTCTGAAGCGAGAATTGATATCTCGGTAAAAAGGATTCTTGCTCTTAAGGAATCCTATCATCTTTTTCAATCAAAAGAAGAGGATTTACAATTGAGGAGGAGAGAACTTTCTCTTCAAAAAAATCAAGCTTTGGCAAAAAAAATTGCAGAAAAAGCCTTGAGTAATCTAAATGAAGATTTAAAAATTTCATTTCAGAATCCAAGGATTACTTTAATTGCACCTGACATTTTAAAAGAAGAATTAAAAAAAACAGATTGGTTAACATCTAATCAAAATGTGCAAGTCATTTTGTTTGACGCCAATTTAAAAGAATTTCAAACCGTTTTGGAAAAGTGTCAAGAAATTAATGTTTGTGTATTCTTTTTTTACAATCATAAAAAATATCCGAATCATTTAGATTTCTTCAACTTTATTAAAGCTCATAAAAATAGCGAAATGATCGCTGTCGTTGTTGCCGATTCCAATATCCAACATGATTTGGCAGATGTGACCCTATATACTTACAGTCCTTGCGCGGTTTCACTTCAATGTGCTAAAGAATATTTAATGACAATTTTTGAAGAATAAAAGGAGAAAATGAAAGAAGTATTGTTGCGTCTATTACTTTTAATGTTTTTCATCTCTTTTAATTGTTCTGGTTTGGCAGTAGTCATTAATCCTGCTTTTTCAATTAATCCTGATGAAGCCCAAAAAATGGGAATGCTAATTTGGAAAAACGAATGTGGGGCTAAGCAAGAAGGTCTTACAAGTTGGAATAAAGGAGAGGAATTTGCATCAGTTGGAATAGGTCATTTCATTTGGTATCCACCTGGGAAACAAGGTCCTTTTAAAGAAATGTTTCCTTCTTTATTAATTTACTTACAAAAGCACGGAATCCTTTTACCCGAATGGTTAAAGGTAGCGCAAGGATGCCCTTGGCAAACACGTCAAGTCTTTTTGGATGCCCAAGAAAGTACTAAAATGAAAGAATTTCGTCAATTATTAGTCGATCACATTGATTTGCAAATTTGTTTTATGGTTGAAAGGCTTTCTTACGCTCTTCCTATTTTACTTAAACATGCAAAACTTGAAAAACAAGATCAAATCTCTAAACAATTTCATCGTTTAGCTCAAACTTCTAATGGATTGTTTGTCCTTCTTGATTATCTCAATTTTAAAGGAGAGGGAATTTCTTTTCAGGAATGCTACCAAGGGCAAGGGTGGGGATTATTGCAAGTATTGGAAAGAATGCAAGGAAGCGAACAGGGAAAAGTTGCTATTGAAGAATTTGTATGTGCCGCAAAAGAGATACTCAAATTAAGAGTTCAAAATGCTCCCATTGCAAGAGGTGAGCAGCGCTGGTTAAAAGGTTGGTGTAATCGAATTGATTCTTATTTACAAGTTTCACTAAAATAAAATTTTTTTTCTAAACTAGAATCGTATAAAAAAATGTTTTTTAAGAAGTCTATTGACGACTATCCTGGAGTCTGTTTATTATAGAAGCACTTAATATGTAATCTCAGAAATAAAGTGATAAATTCAAACATTAATTGAGAATTTATTTTTTATCATGGGTTATCTCTAGTTTAAATTTTGAACCCTCATAGGTATAAAATGGCCAACTCTGTAGATCTTAGCCACGTTGATGAATCAACTAATTTCCTAATTAAAAATTGGAGTGTTGCTTTTCAAGTGTTAGCAGCTTCTTTTTTTCTTGCTCTCTGTGCTCAAATAAAAATTATACTTCCATTTACGCCGATTCCATTAACAATGCAAACGCTAGCGGTGATGATAATTGGAGTCACACTAGGAAAGAGAAATGGGGTATGGGCGATTTTAGCTTACTTTGCTGAAATAGCGGTTGGTATGCCAGTTTTATCCAATTTCGAAATGAATCCTCTGGTTTTCTTTGGTCCTAAAGCTGGGTATATTTTTGGATTTCTTGCCCAAGTTTATTTAATGGGATGGGCTGTAGAAAAAATGAAAAAACATCACATTCAGTTTCTCGCTTTAATGGGTTTTGTGGCTTGTATTACGCAACTTGCGATTGGAGTATTAGGTTTAGCTCCTTTTGTGGGTTGGAAAAATGTGATAATGATGGGATTTTATCCTTTTATCGGGGGTGAAATGTTAAAAATTTTCTTACTTTGTATATTTCTTAAAACTTTAAGAAAGCCTATTTGATAATAAAATTGGGACCCTTCAAGCCTTTCTTATTTAGTTGAAATAAAAAAGGCTGTGGGTCATTTATTTCCTAGAAATCGAGCAATGTATCGTTGACTCTAAATATTATGCTATTATAAAATAAATTATCCGCCGTTTTTGTTTTAGCGTCTATTATAGATAAAATAAAAAAGAGAAATTTTAAATTAAGGATGTTATATGCAACGAAATAATCTATCCCGTTTTAGGCCGTTAATTAATTCCTCTTCTTTAATTTTTCTTCATCATTCCCACCCTTGTTTTCATTAAAATTCTTGTGAATTTCGTTTGTTTTGTTAATTAAAATTTTCCATTCAAATTTTAAATGTTTTTGAAAGCGTAAAAATTTAAAAATAGATTTAAAAAATCTACTTGTAAATTTTTAAAGTTCTTATTCCATACAAGTTTTTTTATGACAGGCACCAAATGAATACGTCTATTTTTATTAGTCTTGTAGTGATTATCCAAATTATCTGTTTCTTAGCAGGGAAAAAAGCCACACAAAATTTAAAAAATCAACAAGATTATTTTTTAGCAGGAAAAGATGTTTATTTTTTTCCTTTATTGATGACTTTTATTGCCACCCAAATTGGAGGAGGATTGATTTTAGGGTCGGCAGAAGAAGCATACCGTTATGGTTGGGGAGTGTTATTATATCCTCTCGGATCATGCTTAGGGTTTGTTTTATTGGCAATGGGAATTGGAAAAAAAATGGCTCAGTTTCAAGTTTCTACTGTTGCTCAACTATTTGAGATTGTCTATCAATCGAAATTTTTAAAACAAATAGCCTCTCTTCTTTCCATAGTTTCCCTCTTTATGATTTTAGTTGCACAAGTCATTGCTTCTAAAAAATTCATGGTCAGTATGGGTGTCGACCAACCTGTGTTTTTTATGGCTTTTTGGGGATTAATTATTATTTATACCGTGATGGGTGGTTTGAAAGCAGTTGTTTCCATTGATATTATTCAAGCATTATTTTTTATCTGTGTGTTTGTTGGAGGTTTTTTCTTTGTTTTGATCAGCCAAGAATCTACATGGGCGCTCTCTTGGAAAAATGGTTTTGATGCTTTTGCGGGAGACCCTTATGCATCTAAACTCAGTGGATGGCTATTAATGCCTCTACTTTTTATGGTCATAGAACAAGATATGGCACAACGATGTTTTGCAGCAAAATCCCCAAGCATTGTCACAAAAGCTGCGGCTTGTGCGGCTATTTGTACATTTGGAATTAGTATTATCCCTATTTTTTTTGGAGTATTAGGAAAGCAAATGGGTCTTTCTATTCCCAGTCATTCTAGTGTTTTTATAGAAGTTTCTAAAACAATCACCAATCCCACCTTTGCTGCTTTTTTAGGATGTGCTGTGCTGATGGCTATTATTTCAACAGCCATTTCTCTTCTCAATGCAATCAGCTCGAATTTAAGCCAAGATTTTGACTTTGTCACTTTAGACAAAGTGGATGGGGTTAAAATTTCGAGATTATTAACAACGGCTATAGGGGTGGCCGCATTTCTTGCCTCATTTGGTTTTGGCGAAATTGTTGATTTGTTAATACAAAGCTACGAACTATCTGTTTATTGCTTATTTGTACCTGTTTTTGCGGCTATGTTTAATAAAAAAGGATCTTCATCTGCAGCTTTTTTAGCGATGGGATTTGGTGCGATTGGATTTTTTCTTTTTCGTGATTTACAAATAAATTTTCTTAAAGAAATGTCAAGTATTGGCTTGTCCGCAATTGGAATGGGTCTCGGTTTTTTTTGGGATAAAAGGCAGGTGAAATCTCAAGTTTTTTAATCGTGGGAGGCTTTTTTCTCCCTGCTTTTTAAGGTTAGAAGCCAGCTTTATTTCTTAGATAATAATTTACCTTAACTACCTGACAAATTTGTGAGACGGTTAAATTTCCCTATACAAAGTGATTAGATATCTTGTAAAAGAAGGTATGGATAAGCTGAATTGGAAATTTTCCTGCTGAAAGTTGAAATTTTTGCTTTTGTAAATCAAAAGAGAAACTCTAATTGAAGGTAGGATATTCTAGGAGGAACGTATGGTATTTTTACAAAGATTAGGAACGTTTATTTTTTGCTTTAGCAGTTACTTTCTCTTCTCTTTATCTGCAGAAACGCAATCGCAAAAAATTGATGATGAAAAATGGGAAGAAAAAAGAGAAGAATGGTGGCAGCAACAAAAACGAGATCAAGAAAAAAAAGAAGAGATTAAACGCGTGCAAAAACAAGTTGATGAAGCACGGCAGGAAGATCAAAGAATTCAAGAAAAGATGGATGAGTTACATCGTGAAGAGTTAAAAGTACAAGCCAACGTGGATGCTTCTCAACGTCAACAAAAACGCGTTCAACAAAGAAGGGATGCTGCAAATCGACAACAACAACGAGTCGTCAATCAAATGTTTCAAAATAAGCAATTAGACGACCGTCTTTATGAGCAAAGACGAGAAGATAGAAGGCGTGCAGATTCTAAAAGATAAGAAAAACACATCTTTTTTAACGCTTTAGCAAAGCTAAAAAACGAGTTTCCTATTTTCAGAGTCTATCGATAGATAATTTGCTTTCTGCTATCTTGTCTATATGCTGCCGTTATCCCTAAATAATAAGTGATAAAATATTCAGATTAAACTTCTTAGCAATTTATTATTCTTTTATTTATGGCACTTCGAAAAATCATTCACATAGATATGGATGCTTTCTATGCTTCTGTTGAAATGCGAGATGATCCTTCATTAGTTTTAAAGCCAATCGCGGTAGGGGGTGATCCAGATAAACGAGGAGTTATTGCAACAGCCAATTATTTAGCTCGTAAATTTGGAGTACGCTCTGCTATGCCCTCTTGGAAAGCTAAACAGCTTTGTCCAGATCTAATTATTTTATTTCCTGATTTTGATAAATATAAACGAGAAAGTAAAGCTATTCATGAGATTTTTCATCTATTTACAGATTTGATAGAACCTCTTTCTTTAGACGAAGCTTTTTTAGATGTGACAGATGTAGATGCCTTAAGAGGCAGTGCAACGTGGATCGCGCAAGAGATTCGGCAATTAATTTGGAAGGAAAGAGGATTAACCGCGTCTGCTGGAGTAGCTCCTAATAAATTTTTAGCTAAAGTGGCAAGTGATTGGCATAAACCAAATGGTCAGTTTGTGTTAACACCTAAAGAAGTTGATGCTTTTATGGTCCATCTTCCTGTTGAGAAGATTTTTGGAATTGGCCATGTCATGGCAAAAAAATTACACAGTTTAGGATTAATGAATTGCGGGGATTTACAGACACTTGACATGACAACTTTGCAAAAACTTTTTGGAAACCGTGCTTGGAATCTTTATGAGCTATGCCGAGGAATTGATCATCGTTTTGTCATATCAGATCGTATTCGAAAGTCATTAAGTGTAGAGTCCACATTTTTGGAAGATTTAAATAATTTGGAGCTTTGTTATCAAGAGATTCCAAATTTGATAGAGAAGTTGATGATTCGATATGAGAAAATTTCTAATCAATATTATAAAAAAAAACCTTTTATCAAGATCAAGTTTGCAGATTTTACAACTACTACGGTCGAAAATACTTTTTTTAAAACATTTGATTTAGAAACTTATCAAACGTTAATTCGAATAGGATGGGAAAGAAAAAAAGCGCCTGTTCGACTTCTGGGACTCGGAATGAGTTTAAGTCTTGAAGAAGAGATTCAATTAACACTTTTTTAATGGCTATTTTAAAGAGTTATCGTATAGATCATTTCTTTCTTTAATTTAAAAAATTTGCCTTAAAAGCCATCAAAGAGGATAAAAAGGGGGAGGGGAGTATTTTTATCCTGAAAACTTTAAATTAAAAAAATGAAAAATCAGACAATTAAAAACTCGTAGGCAAAGGTTTAGTCATATCTCACTTTCTTTTTACTTCTGTATCCGTTGCGATTGAACATCCTGAAAATGGCAGATCAAATTTCAGTTGCCATTTAGATGCTTGTTAATGATCGATCAGAATGCTCAAGTGACCTGTGTAATACTTGTTTGCCGAGGGATGGTTTTTAGTGTGGGGGAGATCACCATTTGATTATTAAAAAATTGCTCGTAGACTCAGACAATCAAAGAAATTGGTTATGAAAATCCCGAGTTAGGATTCGATTATCAATCTTGTGGCGTAATAACCTCTCTCAGTAAGCAATCCCAAGATATTGCCCAGGTCGCGTTAATGAAGCATTTGGTTCTTTTCTTACCAGGAACAAGGGGCCGGGAAATCAGAGGATTATGTATGGCTATGCTCTTGTAAGTAAACTGTGCATGAAGAGACAAAAGAGAAAGCTAAAATATTTATGACCAGATGCCAAATCTCAAGTGACTCTTGAATATGATCAAAATCATTAACCGATTCGAATTCATATCATTGTTATTTCAACCCGACATTTTGAGGAAGTTAGACAAGAGGAGCTAATTTTAGATATAAAGCAACTCATTCGAGATGTTGTACCCTCTTATCTCATCGATGAAAATACTCTTTTTTATTAATTCAACAGGTCGTTTCGTGATAGGAGGGTCCGCAAGTAATCGTGATTTAACAGGTCGAAAAATTGTTGTAGATACTTATAAAAGAAGGGGAAGGTATGGTGGTGGCGCATTTTCGAGAAAAGTTTCCTTTAAAGTCGATCGTTCCGCTTGTTATGCTGCGCGTTATATAGAGTAAAATGATTGTGGCTGCTAAATTGGCTCGACGTTGTGAAGTGCAGTTATCCTATGCCATTGAAATTCTTTACCCTATCTCGATAAAAGTAGATACTTTTGGTACGGGAACTGTCAGTGAAGCAGAGTTGAATCGCATTATTCCTCTAATTTTCGACTTGACTACAAAAGGAGTTATTCAAATGCTTAATTTAAAGCGTCCCATTTATCGTCAAAAAGCTTACGAAGGTCATTTTGATCGTGAAGGATCTGACTTTACCTGGGAAAATAGATCGTGTTGCTTCCTTATTAAACAAAATTAATTAAAAATAATTAATTTTATTTTTAAATTTAAATGTAATAATTTTTTTTAATTTAATTAGAAAAGGGAAAAATTATGTGTTCAGTGACTTCAATCTCTGAGTATGCTCAGGAAATTCATCTTGCTCTTCCTTATAATCAGCCACGAATTCAAGAGTTATTAGAAACTAGTTATTCTGAAATTTTAGCTAAATTTTATGAAATTTTTACTCGGTTCCCTAAAAAGTTTTCCGAATTAACCGATTTGTACGAAGAAAATAATGAACGTGTTATCTTAATTAAAAAAAGACAAGTTTTGTCTGTTCCTGAAGAAAAATTATATCGCGCGCTTAAAAAGCTAGTTTCAATCTCAATAAGGACAACTATCCCCTTGGGGGAAATTTCTCAACCTAGTCTGTTTAATTCTCTAAAAACTATAAAAGACAGCGAATCACAAAATGAAGGAGAACTTAAGCTAAATGTTTTGCCAGTAGAGATATTAGAACAAATTTTTTCTTATGAAAAAACATGGAATAAACTCGGTCAAATTGGCTTAGTTTGTAAAAAATTTCATAGTATAGTCACAGAGCCCTTATTTTTAAGAAAATTTTTTAATCAGTACCCCCATCAATTTTCAACGATTCGAACCAATAGCTTGAGCCGCCGTTTACTTGATTGGACAAATTACCTTCCTTCCTCTTTTTTTCCTCGACAAAACAATCTCTCTGATGGCGATTTGCAAAGTCTAGCAAGACATACGGTAAAGCTTGAAAATTTAGCGTTGAACGGGGGAACTTATACTCCAAAAGGACTTGCAAATTTACTTCAACAGTCACCCAATTTGCAAACATTAGAATTTTATCATCATCCCTCACTGTCCTTTGATGATTATATTGCTATTATTTGTTTATATGCCCCACAAATCAAAAATTTGAAAATCATCGATTGTCACATTTCCGACCTGTCTTTACTTGAGCTTGCACTTTCAGAAATTAAATTAATTCATTTTGAATGTTGGGATAGCTCAGGGAAAGGGTCTTTGACTGATTACGGACTATATCCTTTAATGAAAAAAAAAAGTTGTCTAGAAAAATTATCCCTCACAGGTTTTCCTCTGGTTACTCAAGAGTCTCTTTTTACCCTTACAAGTCACATCAAAACTTTAAATTTTACTAATTGCGGTGCTGTTAATCATCGGTTATTAGATGCTATTGCAAGTCGCTTAACCCAATTAGAAGAATTGGAGTTAGGGTTTCTTCCTTGTTCTAACCGCTCTAGCGATACTCAACGCATGCAACAAGCTTTCTCGAATGTTGCTCAAAACTGTCAACAATTAAAAAAAATTAAAATTAGCGATTGTTTTTTTTTAAATGATGAAACAATAAAAGAAACCTTAAACAAATGGCTTAATCTTCAGCATCTTGAACTTTATCGAAGCATTCCTATGACAAAAACTTTTTTGGCGCAATTAAAGTCTTTAAAAAATTTAAAAGTTTTTAAATTTGAAAATCCATATCATTCGCCAGGCGAATTTTCAATCGAACCCCATGATTTTAAATGTTTAGAGACATTAAAATTAACAAATTGCCTAATCGATGAAAAAGAGTTAATTGCTTTTCTCAAAGCTAAAAGCTCTTCAGAAGCATCATCTTTAAAACGTTTATGCTTATTTAATACAGGATATATTAGTCAGCAACTATTAGAAGCCTTAGGAGACTATTGCCCAAAATTAAAAGTCGTCGAGCTTGAACAGGACAAATTAATGGCTAAACACGCCATAATTAATGATGAGGGGATTCAAAAATTAACCAAACGTTGTCGTTTTCTTAAAACCTTACATATCAAATCTCCTAATCCTTCTTGGAATTTTACGGATCAATCTTTGATGTATCTCAGTGCTTGCTCAAAGTTAGAACAATTAACTCTCAGTCACTTGCATTCAATCTCTAATAATAACGATAATATCCGGATTTTTCATCTCCATTGTCTGCATTTGAATCATTTAGGAATTCCTTTTCATCAACTGGAAGAGCCTCATCTTACAAATTTATTAGAAAGATATAGTGAGCAGTTACTCTCATTAGATATTCAAGCAATGCCCAACTTAAGAAAAAAATTAAAATGGAAGTTTTCCCATCTCCGCTCACTTACAACAGACTATCAAAATTTAACCATAGCGACCATCTCTTTTCTTCAATTATCAGCTCCCTCACTACAACTGATTAATATCAAAAATCAAGAAGGTTTTATGCAACACCACCCATTTTCTGCGTATTTGAATCAACTAAATAATTAACGTTATTTATCCACGTTGACGAAAACTTAATATTTCTTGGATAATAAAAACATGAATCTACCTGTTTTTAGTGCGCTGCAGATCACTGCTTTACTTTCTGAGATACGTCAACAATTGATTGGACTTTCTTATTTTATTTGTCATTCCCATAAAACAACCCAATTTTTTCTTCAATTTAAAAAGGAAAATAACGTCAAAACCCTTTTTTTAAGTTTTCAGACCCCTTTGATATGCTTTTATTTAACAGAACAAAAAATTTTTCCTCTTGCAAACTTGATGGAAAATTCTTGGCAACATTATTTATCAGAGGCAATTCTGGTAGAGATTGAACAATTAAATCAAGATCGTATTTTGAAATTTGGCTTTAGAAAAAATCAAAGCCAATTTTCCCTTATATGCGAGTTTTTTACGAAACATCCTAATTATCACCTTTTAGATGGACAGGGAAAAATTTTATATTCTCTTTATCCTGTATCAAAAAAATTTTATCAATTACCCTTTCTTTCTCCTTTACAGGTACAGCCTTCTGTCGTTTTAAAAGATTCTAAACAGCTAGAAGAAATTTATAAAAGAGCTGAACAGGAATGGTTTTTTCAACGAGAAAAGTTGGCGTTGGAAAAAGATTTAAGAAAGGGCATAAAAAAACTTCAAAAAAAACGAGAAAACTTATTAAAAGCAGAAAGAGAGTGCCTTGATTGGGAAACCATTCAACATGAAGGAGAACTTTTAAAGTCTTCTTTCTCTCAACTTAAAAAAGGAATGTCTCAATTAACGCTTTGGGATTGGTTAAAAAACCAAGAAGTATGTTTAAAGCTTGATCCAGAGCTCCTTCCTAGTGAACAACTCAAATATCGCTTTAAAAAAGCTAAAAAACTTCGAATAGGTTTACCACATTTAGAAAAACAACTTCTCTACGTCGATCAAGATTTACTTACGCAAGTCGATCAATTAAATAGGCTGCAAAAAACGACCAGGATTGAAGAATTAAGTTCTTTCAAATCTAAAAAATTAGTTCTTCGAAAAGCTGCAGAACAATTACAAAAAAAACAACTACCTTATAGAGAATTTTTATCAAGCACTAATACCACAATTTGGGTAGGAAAAAATGATAAGGGCAATGATCGGATGACATTTGCCCTGGCTAAAGGTTCTGATTGGTGGTTACATACACAAGATGTTCCTGGATCACACATTGTGATTCGGACTAAAAAAGGTCAAGATCCAGATGAAGAAACTTTAGCCGATGCCATGCAACTAGCACTTTATAACAGTAAAGCCAAAATTAGGCAAGAAGCAGAAATTTGCATGACTCAACGAAAGTTTCTTTCACGAATGGGAAAAAATCAGCTTGGAAAAGTACAAATCTCAAAACATCGATCTGTTTGGATTCGCTTTGATTTAGAGCGTTACCAAGCCATTCTAAAAAGACAAAAGTTGCCAAATAATTGATTTTTTATCTTTTGAATAACTTAATTTTGCATGATATTATGAAGAATTGTTTTTTTCTCAATCGTTAAAAAAACACGAATCCATGATAACTGTTTTTCTTGAGAGATAAAAACCCGATTTAAATAATCTAACGACTCATAAGAACTTCCTGGATAAAACTGATAGCGGTAACCTTTATCAATAAGAACTAATGAGCTTGCGCATTGTGCTAAAATATCCTCTCTTGTGTTTTTGATAAATAGATTTTTATCGGGAAATAAGTGTATAAAAGTGTTGGAATAGGCAGATTCCGCGTCTTTTAATAAAAGCTCATGAAAAGTTGAGTCATTTTCAGCTAGAGATTCTATTACTTTTAAGAAAGAAGCAAAATTTTTATTTTGGGAAATATAAGAATGACCATAAACGACATTGCAGTTTTCAAAATAAGATTGATATCGATTGCGAAGAGCGTGAGCTTTGATTAAACACTCCTCCTGGGCTTTCTGTAGATCGTTTTGAAATCGGAGGCTCATTGTATTAATATGTGCGCGATCGGAAAGTAAAACAGTAATTTTGCCTTTTACATGATTTCTGATAGTGGAGACAAAAGCATTCATTTTTAAATCGCCACTAATTTTTTCATGAAATGAAGAATGGGTGCTAATGAGAATAATTACCGGTTTTTCGGTTTCCAACCAATGAGTTTCTTCAGTCTTAAAAGCTAACTTTCCTTTAATAATTTCTTTTTGATTTGAAAGAATAGCTGTAAAATTCTTTCTCCATGTATATTTATTCATCTGGCAATTTTCATTAATTAATAATTCGCTAATTTTCAGCAGAAAATTAATTTTTTAAAAGAGCGTTAAATACTCTAAAATAAAGTAAAAAATACTATTTGGTCTATCTCCGCTAAAACTGAAAAATGACGTTTCATAAGTGCCCAAATCATAAGATTAAAATTATTAATAAAAATTTAAATTTTTAAAAAATGAAACCATTTCAAGAAATGTTAAGAAAAGTCTCTTCTTCTCCCTATTATAATCAAATGATAAAAACGGTCATGCCTTTACATAGCTTTGGGATTAACCATTTTTGGTATTATAAAATTACTTTTTCAGGTGATTATTCTTATTTAGGAACACATTCAGCATGGAATGAATTTTGTTTTGATAATAATATGCTAAGTTATTTTTCTTGTTTACGTCATCCTGATTATTTGCAAAAAGGGATTAATTTAATGAAAACAAATGTTGATAAAAACTATAAAAAAGTTTTAGACATTGCTTGGAACGATTTTCAAATTAATTTTAACATTAATCTAATTTATAACACAACTGAAGGGGTGGAAGCGTATGGATTTGCTACTCGCTTTAATGATCCTTATGCTGAGCAAAGATTATTAAACGAGTTACCAGCTTTACGCTTTTTTATTAAAAAATTTAGGAAAGAAAATAAAAAAATTTTTGACCTAATAGATGATCATCCAGTTAACCTTTCTAAACAATTTGGTTCACTATTCTATGAACAGCCTACAATACCGGTTGTTCCTAATAAGAAAGAAGAATTTATGAAGAAAATGGGTTTCAATGAAATTTTTTCACTAACTCCTCGAGAAAGCGATCTCGTTAAATTTCTATCAAATGGTTATCCGGCTCATTATATCGCTACAAAGCTTGAATTATCTAAACGAACCGTAGAGAATTATATCGTGACAATAAAATGCAAGCTAGGTTGCACTTCTAAAGTTGAACTTATTCAAAAAGCTCAGGAAATTATATCAACAGGCTATTTTGATTAGATGCATATTAATTTTAACTTATCGTCCTTAAAGGGGGAGCACTAGTAATTTCTCAATATTCATCTGTTCCAGCAATCGAATCTCTATTTTTTTCTATTTATTTGAGTTTCTCAGCTTTTAGAGTATGATGTCGATGTTGTTTGATAAATCTATAAAGACGATGAATATTAAATTCAATTGAAGCTCTTCACAGATCAGCCTTCAATTTCTTTGGGTACCTACATCAAACTTGATAAAGTTGAAAAATTCCTGTTAGTTAAGCGAAAAAAATTACTGCATATCAACGGCCTTAAATTACCTTTCATAAGTTTCTGTTACTCAGAAAGGAAAACATGTAGCTTGGACTAAGATATGAGCCGTATTTCAGACTTATTGCTTAATCTAAAGCGTTATACTAAGCTAAAACTAGCGTTACAAAAAAGATTAATGGTGTATTGGATAAAATAGAATCGTCTAGATGCCAGTTATTTTACTTGGAGCTTATTCACATTTTTCATAAAAAGGCTGAATATGCTACAAAAAAAATGGCCAGTATACCTAAAAGGCTTTTTTACTTGATTAAATTTTTTGTAAAATTAGTTTTTGCAAAGAAAAGTGAATTGTAAACAATATTTGCTTAAAGAGATCGGGAAACATGGGACAGTCTTCGAACTTTTCAATGGCGTGAATTTGATGTTACTCTAAAGGAACTACTTCCATTTGCTGCTTGAGTTCTAAATATTGTCTTATGATAAAGGGCACCTTGCTTTTTCTGCATTTTATCTGCATAATACAGGCATCATCTAATGCAGATAAAGAGCCATTATTATGCTGATAAAGTTTGAACCAAATTATACCATTTCATCAAAAATCATGAATTGTCTGATTCGCATTGAAGCAGCCAAGCAAAAAATATTGCATTTACCCTTAACGCCAACAGTCCTTAGTTCTTTGAGAGAAACAGCACGCCTTTATACCACTCATTATTCCACAATGATTGAAGGAAATAGGCTGGATCCAGATCAAGTAGAAGAAGTTTTAAAGCACCAAGGTCACTTTCCTGGACGTGAACGCGATGAACATGAGATAAAAGGCTACTATGCTGCATTAACTCAATTAGAAAAATGGGCAGCACAAGGTGTAAGCATTGCAGAAAAAATGATCCAGATACTTCATGCACTTGTGATGGCCAATGGCAAAGGAAATGCCAAACCAACTGCATATAGAGATGGTCAGAATGTTATTCGAGATGGTAGAACAAAAGCAATTGTCTATATGCCTCCTGAGGCTAAAGACGTAAAAAGCTTGATGACAGGTATGGTAAATTGGATTAATAAAAATACTGACTTGCCTTGTCCTATTATTGCAGGAATTGCCCACTATCAGTTTGCAACCATTCACCCCTATTATGATGGGAATGGTAGAACAGCTAGATTACTTACCACTTTAATTTTACATTTAGGGGGATATGATCTAAAAGGACTTTATTCTTTAGAAGAATACTATGCTCGGAATCTAGGTGCTTACTACGAAGCAATTAGCATTGGAGAATCTCATAATTACTATATGGGACGTGCTGAAGCAGATATTACAAAATGGGTGGAATATTTTGTAGAAGGAATGGCTGTTGCATTTGAAAATGTTTTAAAACGCATGGATGAAGCCAAAACTCAAGGCTCACCCGATCAAAGTGCTCTTATTAGAAAACTTGATCCCAAACAACGCAAGGTACTTGAATTATTCCAAGAATTTGAAACAATTACTAGTCGGCAAATCGGTGAACTATTTGGATTTAAACCACGTACAAGTGCGGTCCTTTGTGCAAGTTGGGTTGAAAGTGGCTTCTTAACTATGGTTGATTCATCAAATAAAGGACGAAAATATAAGTTATCTGTTGGTTATCAGAAGCTAATCAATTAGATGGATAGGGGAAATTTTTCCCCTATATTGAATTATGAAATGAACGCTTGAGTTATTTTTAGCGTAAAAATTAGGTGATCATCTCATTAACAGGAAAGGTGAAATAAGGGCCATAAAAGCATCCAGTTTTCTGTAAAGCAGCTTGCTCTACTGTTAAGCGAAGCATTCGTTGCTTATTAAGTTCTTCTTCATTCTTCTGATAAGTTTCGATTTTAATATTCAATTCATCGATTAATATTTGTTGTTGCTCAGTTGGAAGTGCATGGACAATTTTCGCCATTTCAGCATAATGGCGGCCATTTTCAAAATAGAATCTTGCTACCCAAAAGTTTGTAAATTCCATATCTATTATATAGACTCCATCTTCAGCTATAATGACATTCCCCAATGGATATCGCTAAAACCTGTTGCTTCGAAAAGACGAAGTAATTCAGAAACTTCTTCAGAAGTTATTTTTCTATTTGATCCTCGAATTCGTTCTGCATAAACAGTCATACCACCTATGGAAGCTTCGATATCGAGACCTGCACTTGTACGAAGCTTTATGTTCGTATTGTCGTCATCAATTACGATCATTTTTTGGGCACTTTAACATGTCTTAAACTAAGCTCACGTGCTTTTCTTTCAATGTAATCCCTTCCTAGAATGCGATCAATGTCTTCTCCTTTTTCTACGTAATTTTCTGAAGAGAGATGATTAAATTCTGTTTGTGTTAGAAGAAGCTTCTGAGAGCGCAAGCCTGTTAAAAAAGTTTGCAAGCATTCGTGCATTTCAAGAGTATCCGTATTGCAACCGAAAATCGATGGTCCTTCCCTCATGAGTAATTCTTCATTTCTACCAAAGCCCAATACTTTCATGGTTCGTACGAATTTATACGATTTGTTGATCTTCTCTGGATAAACTTCTCAATTCCTGTAGAATTACTTCACTTTCTGAAAATACTACTTTCTTAAAAAGAAGCTCTCGAGGAAATAGAGGGATTTTTTGTGCTTCCATAGCATTAAACAATATGGTTGCTCCCTTCTGTTTTCCCGTTAGAAGAGCACGAACAAAAGCAATTTCTGCCCCTTCTGCTCTTTGAATTAAAGTAGGGTCTATAGCGAGTAAATTTTGTAAAATTTTCGCATTTCCTGAATAGCGATCAAGAAGTGTTTCCTTGGTTTCTGGATGCTGTCGATGTAAATTTACAACCAATCCCTTCTCTTGAATTATCTTTAATAGAATTTGTAAAGGGTAGGTTTTTAAAAAGAAAATTGCATTTGTTTTAAATAGAAAGTTGATAAATTCTTCACAATTAATAGGACTTGATAATATCTCTTGAAGAAACTTTTCATGAACATCAGTTTTCTTTTTCAATATTTCAGTAAGTGTTGGAGTGAATTCTTCTTTTACCTGAATGTATTCGAAACTATAATCACCAGAACCTGGTTTTTTATTTATAACTATGAGTCGTTTTTCTCCTTCTATATCAGCATAAATTAAGCCACGGTCTAGACTATAACTATTTACTAAAGTATCTGGAAGCCGATATGTGTTTGTTTCCTTTTCCGTATGCGTTCCTTTATGCCAGCGAAAATCGTCAACTCTTCCTGTTTCTATTACACCATCTGGATAAATTCTTCGTCCTTCCCAATAAGTCCACCGATCTCCACCTTCACTTTCTCTTAAAGATTGAACTTCTTCAATGACCCCATTGTTATACTTACGAATAGTGAGATTTTTTTGAGTCTATTCTGTTTTCTTAGGCACAATATAAACGAAGTCTTTCCATCGAGTTTCAATAACATCAGCAACGCTTTTTAATTCTTCTATAAATTTAATTGCTTGTGTTCTTTCCGATCCATAAGAAGGAATGTCGTTGCGGAGTTTGACGTGTTTATCCAAAACTAACTGGCCGGTTTCTTGCGCTTTTAGGCGCATTTCTTCTTTAGAGGAAATAGGAGGAAGTTTTTTTCTGAGACTTTAATGGCAAATGGATGGAAAGCCTCTTTTAGAGGTGAGGTTGGAATAATCTCTTGCCGCACTCGTTCTATAGGTTGTGCAGTTATTGTTACTGTCAAAATTTCCCTGAATTTAGCTCAACGTGCAAGAAAACTCTATGAAAGTTCGAAAGTAGAAAAAAAACGGCAAAATCTTAATTTCTTATTTTCGAAATTAGAAATGTAGGCCAAAAAGTTGATCATAACACTGCGTGAGACGTTTGATAGGCTTATAGCAGTGTCAGATCATCCCAATTGTCGGAGGAGGTGGGATTCGAACCCACGGTACGTGTTTAACGTACACACGCTTTCCAAGCGTGCTCCTTAAGCCACTCGGACACCCCTCCAAAGAAGCGAAAAGATTAAAATAAGATGATTTATGATGCAAGCTTTTATCAGTTAGTTTTTCTTTTCATTAAGATGAGGGGGAAAAATGACTGAATGCTTGCTCAGTTTCTGAATCAATTTGAGAAGGATCGTAGCGAACAGGAGAGTAATTTGCAAATTGTGCAAATTCTTTTCGAAAGGTTAAATTGACACTACCTACACTTCCATGTCTATTTTTAGCGACAATCAACTCGGCCATTCCTGGTTTGTCGTTAGGATCGTAGTATTCGCGTCTTAAGAGAAACATCACAATATCAGAATCTTGCTCGATACTTCCACTTTCTCGTAAGTCACTCATCATGGGGCGGTGTCCAGGACGTTCTTCCACTTTTCTTGATAATTGAGACAAACAAATAATAGGGATGTTCAATTCGCGTGCTAAGTTTTTGAGCATACGGGAAATTTCTGAAATTTCGTTTTGTCGATTCTCTGAGGTGCGATTAGAACCCGATCCCGAAAGCAGTTGAAGGTAATCAATAATCAGAAGCCCAATACCGTGACTTTCTTTCATTCTTCGGGCACGAGCTCTTAAGTCGGTAATTTTTAAACCTGCTTGATCATCAATGATCATCACATGGTTTTGCATGTCATTGACGCAGCTAACAATGCGTTGAAATTCCACTCCATCCAAAGCACCCGTTTTAATTTTATCGGATTGGACTTCTGCTTGTGAACAAACAATGCGATGAACTAATTGTTCAGCTGACATTTCTAAGGAGAAAATACCGACAGGAATTTTATTTTTAAAACACACATTTTCTGCAATATTGATGGCAAAAGAAGTTTTTCCCATTGCTGGGCGGGCGGCTAAAATCATTAAATTTGAGTTATTTAAACCATTAATCATTTTATCTAAATCAATAAAATGAGAGGGGATTCCACTAATTCCCGAATCTTCTGGCCCTCGTTGAGCGTACCTCTCTTGTTTTTCTTGTAATTCTTTTAAATAAGGAAGTCCCGATTCAGATTTTAATCCGGAAAAAATATCTTGAAGAATGAGTCCTGATGTAGGATTAGAGGTTTGGCCAATTTGAAAAAAAAGTTGTTGAGCTTCATCTAAAGCAACTTGAACATCTTGTGATTCTTCTAAAGCACTTTTTTCAATTATCTGAGCAGCATGAATCATGCGTCGGAGAATCGATTTATTTTTGACAAGTTCAACATACTCTTCAATAAAAGCCGACGTTCCGGCATATTGAGCTAAAGTAGCTAAATAAGAAACACCACCGACAGCACTTAGTTTTTCTACACGTTTGAGTTCCTCGGCAACAAGATGGATATCGGCCGGTTTATCTTTTTTATAAGCAGTTTTAAGGATTTGAAAAATGATTTTGTGTTCATTAAAATAAAAGTCAGAGTCATCGAGAGCATCAGATGCAATATTCAGACTATTGATGCTTGTCAGCATGCAGCCAATAACCATCATTTCTGATTCTTTAGAGTGTGGAGCAATTTTAACTTTAACGTTAGCTTCTGTCATGGCAATTTTTAATGTTAATCTTTAAAATAAATAGGTATGAGCAGAAATTTCTTTCATCTATGATGACAAGAAGTTTCTTTTCTGAAAGTTAATTTTTGTTTACACATATTGAAAGGATAAAACTTTAAAATTAGCAATGGCTATTTTCTTCGGCTTAATCTTTTCAAATACTACTTTTGGATAAAAAAATTCCAAGCTTAGGTGGTTATCACCATAAATCATTCCGTATCTAAAGTCTATTTGAAAAAAAGGTTAGATAAATGCGTAAAATAATTGTTGTAGGGGGAGGATTTGGAGGATTGAATACTGTCCGATCTCTCAAAAATGCCCAGGTAGAAATCTTATTAATTGATCGAACTAATCACCACGTTTTTCAACCTTTGTTATATCAAGTAGCGACGGCAGCATTATCTGTTGAAAATATTACCACCCCTCTAAGAGAAATTTTAAAAAATCAGTCCAATGTCAGAGTTTTGATGGCTGAAATTGAGAAAATTAATCTCGAAAACCAATACATACAAGCCGTTGACGGACAACAATTCTATTATGATGATTTAATTCTTGCTCCTGGGGCAAGGCATACCTATTTTGGGCATGATAACTGGGAAAATTTTGCACCAGGGTTAAAGACAGTGGCAGATGCTTTTCGTATTCGAGAAAAGATGTTAATGGCATTCGAAAAAGCAGAGAGATGTGAAAATCGAGAAGCTGTTCAATCTTCTTTAAGCTTTGTAATCATAGGAGCGGGGCCAACAGGTGTTGAAATGGCCGGATCGATGGCGGAATTTGCTCACCGCACCCTATTCAAAAATTTTCGATCTATTAATCCCACCAATTCTAAAATTTATTTGATAGAAGAAGGCCAACAAATTCTTCCAAGTTTTCCTGGAGAATTAGCAAATCGAGCTTTAGAAGATTTAAAGCAATTAGGTGTAGAAGTACTTTTAAATACTTTTGTGACTCAAGTCACAGATCAAGGTGTTTATATGAATGAAAAATTTTTACCTGCTTTTACAGTTGTTTGGGCTGCGGGAAATAAAGCTTCTCCGCTTGTTAAAAGTTTAGGGGTTCCTTTAGATAAACAATCAAGAGTAAAGGTTCAGCCAGATTTAACGATTCCTGGATTTACAAATGTATTTGTCATCGGAGATGCTGCTGCTGTAGTGTCTTCTAAAAATGAGTTTTTACCTGGAATAGCGCCTGTTGCAATTCAACAAGGACATTATGTAGCAAACTTAATCAAAAAAAATATATTACCTTCAAATCGAAAGCCATTTTTATATTGGGATAAAGGAATGATTGCAACTATTGGGCGGGGAAGAGCTGTAGCTATCTTAGGTAATTTTAAATTTTCTGGTTTTCTAGCTTGGTTGATTTGGTGTTTTATTCATATTCTTTATTTGGTCAGTTTTGGCCATCGTCTACTCGTGATGATACAATGGATTTTTCTGTATTTATTTAACAGACGACAAGCCAGAGTTATCATTCGACCTATTCAAGAGTAAAGACTATCTTCATACAATGTAAGCAAACTCATACTTTTGACAGAACTATCCTTAATTAATTCGCAGTCATAATTATAAAAGAATTCTGAAAGTTCTTCGCCTTTCTATATGCCTTTTAAAGCAACTATGGGTTGTTCATTAATTTGTTAGTTTCCATCAGGTCAGGTACTATCTTACAAACTAGAAATTGATGAGTGGTAAAAAAATGAGAATTATCAAATAAAACAAACTATTTTGCATCGACAATATAATTAATTGTTTTAAGTAAATTATAACGGATAAAAATGCTTCCCGTTTTATGAAAACTATTGATAAATTTTTATTTAAGTATGGTTAATAACTTAATAGATTTCCGGGAAATATTGCTAGATGTTTTGTCCTTTTGAATAATTTCCTCAACAAAATTTCTCATCCCTGCAATTTTACTAGATCTAACGTTGTTTTTATTAATAGCATACCTCCCTTACTCCTAAAAAAGTTAATATTTCTAGTAAAAATTTAAATATTTTTACACAAAAACTGATTACTATTTCATTTAATGAATACATTTTTTTGATAAATTAAATTAAAATATGAAAAATATTTTATAATTATAATATTGATATATTAATTAGGTTAATTTAGATGAAAATTAAATAAAATAATTTGGCATGATTATTGCAAAATAGTGAGATAGTCCATTAAAAAATATAAAAGGGGGCCTTATGTACCGCACCTTAAAATTGAGAGTCTGTGGATTAATTTTTCTAACTTTATTTCTTCTACCTTTTAATTTTGTAAATGCAAAAGGAGGACATGGACACGGAGAAGGACATCATCATAGTAGCGGTCATGGTGGGTATCATGGAAAAAAACATCATGGAGGTCATCATCATGATCACCAGAGTAGACATTGGCATAATGGCTATTATGGATATGGTTTAGGAGGTTTTGGCTTGGGATATGGCTTAGGGTATCATGAAAGTAGTTATTATTATTCTTCACCTTCTTACTATTATTCCTATCCTTCAAATAACGATACAAGTTCTAATTTCTATTTTAAAGTTCCTTTAAAGTAAGAAAAATTTTTTCTTAACCCACTAATTTTTAAACCCCAATCATAGGTTGGGGTTTTATGTTTGTAGGTCAAAAATTTCTTTTCTCTTAATCATTTTGGAAACAATACTTGCATAAAAACCAGATGGGTATTAGGATAGTCGTTTTCGTAATAGAAAATTTGGAAAGATGGCTGAGCGGCCGAAAGCACGTCCCTGCTAAGGACGCATACCCCTAAAGGGTATCGAGGGTTCAAATCCCTCTCTTTCCGTATCAGGGACTTTGGATTTTATGTTCAAAGTCCTTTTTTTTTGCCCTCAGTAAAGGTAGGTGTAGGTGTTTGCGAAGCTGAAAAAAAGTTAAACTAAAGATATAAGCAATTCCTGCAATCAAAGCAATCGTCGCTCCTGTGGGCCAATCAAAGTAATAAGCAACGCTATTTCCTGTTAAACAAAATAAGCTACTGAAAAAAATTGCCAATAACATCATTTTTGAAAGGCTAGACGTAAGTAAGTTGGCAATCGTTGCGGGGATCGTCAGCATTGTCATCACCAAAACAATTCCTACAACTTGAATAAGCAAAACAATTGAGATAGCAATTAAAATCAGGAGTAATAAGTAAAGACCATTAACAGGAAGCCCTTGTAAGCGAGCTTGTTCTTCATCAAAACAAATTGCTAAAAATCGCTTGTGGAGACACAAAACAAGCAAAATCGTGCAAATATCCAATCCCCAAAGAATATAAAGATCTGTCTGGGAAACCCATAAAATGTTGCCAATCAAAAAATTAGTCAGCTCTACATTGAAGCCAGGGGTTTGAGAAATAAACAGAATGCCAATAGCCATTCCAATTGACCAAATGGCGGCAATCACAGAATCTTCTCTTTGTCTATAGTATAAATGAATCCAGCCTAGGATCAATGCCGATAAAACAGCGGCAGTTAACGCTCCAAGTAAAGGAGAAGCCCAATGGATCCCTTGAGTCCTTTCTAACCAAATACACAGACCAATCCCACTTAAGACTGAATGTGAAATACTTCCCGCAATGAACACAATTCTCTTTACAATAACATAAGAGCCGATAATGCCACTGACAATTGAGGCAGCAAATCCTGCTAATAAGGCTGAGAAGAGTAAAGAATGGGTCATGATGGCTTCAAAAAATGTTGGCATAGTCACCTTAATTTGAAAATCAGAAAAAAGTAGGTGTTTGTTTGGTTGGGATAAGAGGAGTATGATAAAGTCCCACTGCGAAATGTTCGCAAACCTCTTCAGGCTGTAAAGAAAAAACATGTCTTTGAATACAAAGTAACCTTTCAACTTGCTCAATCGCTGCTTGTAAATCGTGTGTGACCATCAAAATTGTCATAGAGCCTTTCAATTCTTTTAATAATGCATAAATATCAGCTTCTGCACGGCTGTCAACACTAGCTGTAGGCTCATCTAAAAGTAGCAAACGGGGTTTGGAAACAAGAGCTCTTGCAATTAAAACTCTTTGTGCTTGTCCTCCAGAAAGAGTGCCGAAAGATTCTCGGCTGAATTCTTTTAATCCAACCTTTTCAAGAGCTTCATAAGCCGCCAATTTAGCCTTTTTGGAAAAGTGCCCATACCAAGGAAGTTGGGATAGAAGCCCAGATAAAACGACTTCGAAAACTGAAATGGGAAATTCTCTATCAAATCGAATTGACTGAGGGACGTAAGCAAGTTGTTGGAAACTTTGTGCAATAGGGTTTTTACCAAATACTTCAATTTTACCGTTTTCTGGTTTTAAAAAACCCATAATTAATTTTAAAAGGGTCGTTTTGCCCCCACCATTTGGTCCTATAATGCCAATGAATTCTCCAGGATTTACTTCGAAGGAAATATCAGAAAGAATAGTAGAATTATCGTAGCAAAATGTGAGGTGATCAACTTTAATCATTGGCAACATAAATAGGTATTATTCTCCGGCAAAAGCATGAGCGATTTCAAGCATACTTTTAAAATATAGTTTAGAATAAGGATCTAATAGCCTGATTTTTGCACCTATTTCTCCAGCTACAAGCTGAGCAGCTTTATTATTATATTGGGGCTGTACAAAAATTGTCCGTATATTGTGTTCTTTAGCCCAAATTAAAAGCTTAGTCATTTGTTGAGGAGTTGGATCTTTCCCTTCTAGCTCCACAGAATATTGTTGAAGATGATAATCTCTACAAAAATATCCGTACGCGGGGTGAGAAACAAGAACTGAATGGATGGAAGATGTTTTAAAAAGTTCTAGGATTGTTTGATCAAGTTCTTGAAGCTCTTGCTGAAATATCTTCAAATTTCTGACATATAATTTTTTATATTCAGGAAAAGCTTCAATTAATGCATCAGCAATTGTTTTTGCTTGAATTTGAGCTAGTCGAGCACTCAACCAAAAATGGAGATCTTCAGATCCCGAACAGCAATGACATTGAGTATGTTTATCCTGATGAATGAGATCGAGCCCTTGGCGCAAATCGACAATTTTAAGGTTTGGATTATGACTAGTTAACGATTGAATAGCTCTTTGTTCAAAAGATTCGCCGATGCGAAACCAAAGCTTTCCTTGACAAGCTCCTAGCATCTGTTTAGGTGACGGTTCATAAGTATGAGCGCTGGCTCCTGCAGGGACCATTAATTGAACATGAACTGTATCGTTCGCAATTTTTTCCACAAAAAATTGGTGGGGAGCGACGCTTACTAAAACAGTTGGAATAGCGGTAAGGGAGGGAAGGGTAAATAGAAAAATAGTAATGATTGTTAAAATGACAAAAAATGGGCGCCATCCCATAATAGGTAATCCTTTAAGAAAGGGTTTTTGTAAGAAATAGAGTTATCGCTTCTAAAAATTTGGATATTAATTATATGTCTGAGGAAATGCCAATTTTTAATCAAGAGTAGTCAGGCTTATGGATAGAAAATTTTGTTGCTTACAATTGTCATTTCAACAATGACTATATCATTTCTTCAATACTCAGTGTAGAATTTTTCATCCATTACCTAGATTCTCGTCTTTCAAAACAAGAATCTAGTTGAGCGATGAATTTGTTTTACACGGTCTTTTGTTCGCTACTATCTGAGAGTGCAATTTTTCGTGCTTGTAAACGGGGATTTTTTTTAAAAGTGATGGTTAATACTCCGTCTTTGAAGCAGGCTTGTTCTGTGCTTTCTTCGACTTGAGTAGGAATATCTATTTGATAAAAATAAGAAGTTTTGGACCGTTTATAAAATTTGCGATCTTTATAAACTTCTTCTTGTTTTTTTTCCCCTTTGATCCAAACTGTATTTTGATAAAAAGAAATGTCTATTTCGTCAGACTTGAGACCCGGTAAATGAGCTTCTACATAAACATTAGAATCATCTTCTGAAATGCTAATTCCAGAATCGGCCTCCCATCCCATCCAACGATTCATTTTATCTTCCATTTCATCCCACAGATTAGGTAAAGAAGAGGGGAGACGAAAAAGAGAGCGGCGAGGTTGAACATCACGATCCATAAGACTACCTCCAAATAAATTTTAATCATTATTAAAATCTTCCTAAGAAATAACCCAAAGTATCAAATATTAAAAATAAATAAGAAAATGGATTCACTAGGCACCCATCATCATAACAATTCTAAGAAATAATCCAAAGTACCAAATATTAAAAATAAATGAGAAAATGAATTCATTAGGCGTCGAGTTAATAGCCGTTATTGAAATTTACCTCTAAAAAAATTCACGAATGAGCATATAAGTAAATTTCATTAAGTATCTATTGTTGATGCTCTCGAAGTTTGTTGATTATAATTAAAGGGTTCTTTAATGGAAAATGTAGACAAAGAGTTGCTTAAAGGCGATTTATTAATTAATAGTGAAGAAAATTTGCTTCAAGAAAAGCTACAACAAAAAATTCAGGAGTTAATAGAATTTATTGGAGCAGACCCTGAATCATTTCAATCAGTATTAATAGCACAAATTATTGCAACAAGTTTAAGGATGGGTCAAGAAGGGTTTGCACTGGGCCAACTTAAATTAATGACGCGTGCTTTTAAAGAGATGCGGTATGCTTATCGTGTATTTAATAAATATCCAGTAAATAAACGAATTAGTATTTTTGGTTCGTCTAGAACGCCTGAATCCCATCCCGATTATCAAGCTGCTAAATTTTTTGGAGCAGCTATGGCTAACCTTAACTGGGTTTGTATTACTGGAGCTGCTGATGGAATCATGAGAGCTGGACTGGAAGGAGCAGAAAAAGAATCCCGCTTTGGTTTATCTATTCGTCTACCTTTTGAGTCTCCTTCCAATTCACTTTTAGCCGGAGATCCAAAATTAATTAACTTCCGTTATTTCTTTACCCGGAAATTAATGTTTTTGAGTCATTCGGACGCTATAGCTGCTTTTCCAGGGGGAGTTGGTACCCAGGATGAATTATTTGAAGTGTTGACTTTAATGCAAACTGGAAAAGCTAATATTCTACCCGTTGTTCTTATAGAAGGAGAAAATGGATCCTACTGGCGAGCCTGGCAAGATTACCTATGTCAAAATTTGTTAGCTAATGGATGGATCGGTCCGGAGGATTTAAATTTATTTTATCTTTCTTCATCGGTGAATGATGCTGTTGCCCATATTCAGCAATTTTATCGTCGCTATCACTCAAGTCGTTATGTCAAAGATGTTTTAGTCATTCGTTTATTGAGTACACTCACAGATCAGCAGGTAGAGCAATTAAATCAAGAATTTTCCTCACTTTTAAAAGAGGGAAAAATGTATCTTACCAAACCTCTCCAAGAAGAAACAGATCATTTGGAGCTACCCAGGCTCGCTTTTGAGCATAATAGAAGATATTTTGGTCTCCTTCGTTTACTTATTGATAAAATTAATAGCTTTTAAGGTTGACTTGGAAAAATTTTGCAAAATAACTTTAAAAACTATTTTTTAATCGTTGTACTTCAATTCTCATTAAGTAGCAAAGGGATTGAGAGGGGGAAATGTTAAGCGAATTTTTTGTTTTTCAGGATGCAAGCGATTTAAAACACTTAAACTCTGAATTAACATGACGATAGATCTTATTTTCAAAAAAGAAAATTCTAACTTTGTTGAAATCATGTTGAGTTCTGAAAGCATAAAAACGGATTCAATCAATAGTCCACTACTTTGAATGATTAAATCTGATTGAAAATAATGTTCATGTTGTTGCGAGGAGTAAAAATGCTTCCAAATAAGGTTTGTTGTATGAATCGTATAGCCGAGTAATGTTAAAGCAGAGCTGAATAAGGCTAGTCGTTGATCCCATTTATCTAAAGAAAGAAGTTTGAGTCTACCAAGTAATGATGTTGTAAATAATCCATGAGCGATAAAATGAGAAACCCGTGCAGCTGTTTTAGCGATATCAATAAATGGGGGATGATTTTCCCGTTGTTTAGTAAGTACGATAAAAGTTCCATTTGCAATGTTTAACAAATCGCTCAGGACGCTAACCCCATGCAACCCCTCGTGTAAAACATGGGCACCGTCATGAAGACTCTTAAAAAAATCATATGTTTCTATAGTCGCATATAATTTTAAAAGGCGATTAAATAGATGGAAAGTCTCGTTGACGATAATTGCAATTTTTTCTGCTGAAGCGACGTTTTGAAATGCATAAAGTAGTCGACGGGAAGGCTCTTTAGGTTTCAAATAGAGAGATACACGGGCTTCTTGGGTACCGGCTTGAAATTTTTTAATTTTAATTTCAGGTTTAAATGTTTCTAGTCCAACGCATGCACCCCCACCACACATAGTATGCTCCTTTTTAAAAAATTGTTTCAAGAAAAACAGTAAAGCGGTAATGTTATTGCAAATGCATTATTAATAGCAATAAGGAATTCTAATCCTTTGTGTTTACTAACTTTACTTAAATATCGGTTGGCAATGAAAAGAATGACGCGACAACGATGTGCGATGTTAAATTGTTTTAAACAAGTTAAACGCCCTTTAAGTGCTCAAGAATTAGAAGAATTAACAACGATTAATTTAGCGACAATTTATCGAAATTTAAAAATGTTAATGGAAGAAAAAATTTTAGTTGTAGTCCAGCTACCTGGGCAACCTCCTCGCTATGAATATAATGGTTTAGAAGAACACCATCATTTTTTATGTCAATCCTGTAATCGCTTATTTGATGTGGAAGAAAGTGCTGTTCATGCCTCCTCCCACATTCCAGAAGGTTTTCAATTAGTAAAATGTGAGGTGACTCTTCACGGTGTTTGCGGAGAATGTAATTCCTAATTCGAATATATACTTAAATTTTAAGAGGTGAAAATGCATCATTTATCAAAAAAACTACTTTTGGTTGCATTAGTTTTTTGTTTATGTGGAATAAAACACATAGAAAATTATTTCTATCTGTTTCAAAACCCTCAGAAATGTACAGCTTGTAAAGAATGTTAACAAAGCTGAAATGGGGCTAATTAAACTTCACTATTTCATTCCTGGCTTGCAAACAACAAGAAGATGTGTAGAAAAATAAAAAGAGAGTAAATTTTTTTTGAAGAATTAGTCGAACAGGTTTCTTACTCCTTGCCAAAATTTCAAACCAGAAAGAACATAATTTTTAGTCATCTCTTGGGCTCTGGTGAGGCAAGGACTTTTCCTGATCATAATAAGTAGGTCCCGGTTGTTGAATGACCCCTCCTCCTAGACAAATATTACCTACATAAAAGACAATTGATTGGCCAGGTGTGACGGCTCTTTGAGGGCGATCGAATGTTACAAAAGCTTTCCCATTTTCAATCCGTTGAATCGTACAGAATTGATCGTTTTGTCGATAACGAACTTTTGATTGGCAGGTATAGGGAAGAAGGGGAGCTTCAGCAACCCATGATAAATCGGTGGCAATGAGTTCGTCACAGTATAAGGCTGGATGATTGGCTCCTTGTTCTACAAAAACAATCCCCCGTTCGTGATCTTTACCTACCACAAACCAAGCTTCTCCTGCACCGCCAATACCTAACCCTTTTCTTTGCCCTAAGGTGTAATAAGCTGTGCCCATATGCTTTCCCACATTTTTTCCTTGTAATGTTTGAAAAACGCCGGGTTGAATAGCCACATATTGGCTGAGAAACGAGCGAAAATCTCTTTCCCCAATAAAGCATATTCCAGTGCTGTCCTTTTTTTCGGCAGTCACCAATCGATGTTTACGAGCTATATCTCGCACTTGGCTTTTTTCTAACCCTCCAACAGGGAAAAGCACCTGCTGTAGAATCTGTTGGTTGAGTGTGTAAAGAAAATAAGTTTGATCTTTATTGTGATCTATCCCTTTAACTAAAGCTGGCGATCCTTTATCAAGGATAAGATTTTGACAGTAGTGACCTGTTGCCAAAAAATCAGCACCTAATTCTAAGGCTTTTTCTAAAAAGACTTTAAATTTGATTTCTCGATTGCATAAAATGTCAGGATTAGGTGTCCATCCTTTTTGAAAATCAGCAATAAACTGGGTAAAAACTTGTTTTCTGTAATTTTCGACAAAATTAACGGCATAATAGGGGATATCAATGTGATCGCAGACACGGCGTACATCGTCGTAATCTTGTGCTGAACTGCAAACCCCGTTTTCATCTTTTTCTTCCCAATTCTTCATAAAAAGGCCAATCACGTTGTAGCCTTGCTCTTTCATCAACAGAGCCGAAACAGAAGAATCCACTCCTCCAGACATGCCAACGACAACAGTTTTTTGATTTTTCATAACTATTTTAGCTTTAATTTTTTAAAAATAAATATAAATAGCATTTTCTTAAAAATCAAGAATTCATCAAAGGTAAACAAATAGGAAGTTGGACTAATTAAAAAATAATCAGAGAAATTCATTAAATTGGGAAAAGCTACTGTAGAAACTAAATAATTAATTTAAAGAGTTTTTTTTAATAAATTATTTCAAATTTAAATTTGATTTTGAAACAAATAATAATTTAAAAGTTGATTTTTTTGTCTTCTCTGCGTAAAACCTTGGTGAATAAATAAATTAAGGCATTTTTTGCTAAAATAAAAATGGAGAATAGTTGAAACTTTATTATTTCAATCGATTTTTAAATAGGAACGTTTGAATTTATACAATGAAGAAAAGTCGAATTTGATGTATGAACAACTTTGACTGAAAATGAATGAACTCATGGAGGATTGAGCATGAGATGTCCCTTTTGTCAATTTGAGGGATTGAAAGTGACTGACTCTCGAGATGCAATGGAAATGAATGCGATTAGAAGAAGAAGAGAGTGCTTGAATTGTCTTAAGCGTTTTACTACTTTTGAAACAATCGAATTGACAGTACAAGTGCAAAAAAGAGATGGAACTTATGAAGATTTTCAACAACATAAGTTAATTAATGGATTAGCTGCTGCATGTAGGCATACCAAAATTAGCCATGATCAGGTAATCAGTTTAGCTGCTCAAATGACAAACGAATTAATGCAGTCTCAAATACAACAAATAAGCACCACACAGTTAGGTGAGATGGCCATGAAACATTTACAAAGTCTTGACCCCATCGCTTATATTCGTTTTGCGTGTGTGTATAAAAGATTTAAAGATTTAGGTGAGTTAGAAGAAGCAATTAAAACAATTCAATCCAAAGACGAAGACAAATCTTGCTCGATATTAAAGGATTTGTTATAGGCTTCGAGCTTTATTGTTAAAGGCGCAAATAGACGATAGGAGGTCAAAAATGGCATTAAAAAAAACAGAAGTTGCAAAGTTTAAAAAACGTTTAGAAGATATGCGTATGCAACTTACGCATTCATTAAAGGGATCAACAGCGGAAGTAAAAACACCTGATGAAGCGACTGGTTATTCTCAACACCAAGCAGATCAAGGGACAGATGACTTTGATCGTACTATTAGTTTAGAAGTCACAAGTAAAGAATATGGGATTTTAAGACAGATTGATCGGGCTCTAGAAAAAATTGAGGAAAATACTTATGGTGTTTGTGATATTACAGGTGAAGATATTCCTATTGCGCGATTAGACGCTGTTCCTTACGCGGTCATGACTGTTAAAGCACAAGAAAAATTTGAAAAAGGTTTGCTATAGGACTTAAGTTAAGTAAATGAATGAATATTTCTCAGTTATACCAACTCATAAAAATCAATTACTCTTTCGCTTTATCTGGATAGGGTTAGCTATTTTATTATTGGATCAGATCTCAAAATTCTTCGTTTTCCATCTTGTTCCTCACATGGATTTTTCTGTATATAAGTATCCTTATGGAGGGGTGGAAGTCGTGAGGAATTTTGGGGGAATTGAGTTTTCGATCAACCACATGACGAATAAAGGGGCTGCCTGGGGAATGTTTGGGAATTACCAGTTGTCTCTGATGCTCTTTCGTATAGGATTAATCGCTGGGTTGTGTGTGTACTTGTTTCACTTTAACCAACAAAAAGCCTGGCAAATTCCTTTGATTTTAATTATCGCAGGAGCAATTGGTAATGTCTTGGATTTCTTTTTTTATGGACATGTGGTGGATATGCTTCATTTCGTATTATGGGGATATGATTTTCCTGTTTTTAATGTTGCCGATAGCTTTATTTCAATTGGCATTGGTTTATTGTTTATTCTTTCTTTGTTTAAGTCTTAACGGTGCCCATGTATTCTTCATTACCTATTCGTACAAAAGTGGAATCCCCTTTTCAAGCTTCAAAATGGTTGCAATGCCCAGTCTTATTAGATGAAGAAGAAATGAAATGTTTATTGACAGCGCTTGGAAATTTCTGGATTTTTAATGTCAGCGGTATTTTAAAATCTTCGGAAGGTGATATTTCCCAAGAAGAATTTTTAAAACAGTATACGTTGTATATTCAAAATTTGAAAAATGGTCAGTATCCGAATGATCAACTCATTAGACGGTTTTTCTCGACTGTTTTTACTCTGGATCTAAATGCCCTTTATGAAGTACCTGTTGCTAACGAACAAAAACTAATTCGAGTGGAAAAACCTGTGATTCAGTTGCAATCTCATCGCTTTGATTACTCTTTGGCTGATGGAAAGTTTCGGTCGATGGTTCTGGGCCAACATAGCATTTACTGGGGTATTCAATTTTCTTATCCCCAACTTTTTCAAGATCGCTCTTTTCAAGTAAAAAATGTTAGAGAAAATGAAGAATTTCCCAATACGGTTTTATTTAAACGTTTGCAAAGATGGGTTAGACATCACACAACTCCCACTTCATTTCTTATTAATCAACAAATAATAAATGTCCCTATCAGGTTGGGAAAGCAATGTTTAAGCTGGATCAACAAACATCCCCAGTTAAATGAAAAAAAATTATTAGTGCAAATTTAACAAACGTTATTTTCTTTATGAACGAGTGTGATTGATAAAGACAAACTTAATGTTAGTTAAAGACAAATTTTTTTTGATAGATTTCTTTTCTTCAAATTTAAACTCTCTTAAAATCATTATTTAATATAAGAGACTATGGTTGAATTTAATTAATTTAAAGAGTTGTTTAATCATCAATTTGGTTGGCCATAGCAAAGTAAATCCTATTTTCACTCTGTAGCATACGGCTCAAAATTTTTGCTTAAGCTCCTAAACTTACCAAACCATGTAAAAGCTCTTTCAACTATCCATCTTTTTGACTGAGCTATAAAACTCTTCTCCTTTCACTTAACATTCTCAATTTTGTGGCCTAAGTCTTTCCATTTCTTCTTCTAAATCTTTGCTTATATAGCCTTAAAATAATTTGGAATTGAGTCTAAAAGAAAAAAAAGAAAATCTGGCGCCGAAAAAAGAGTAGCTTCTCCTAGAAAGATAAAGGATAAAATTTTATTAAAATTCATCAAGCCTCAACAGATGCCTATTTAAGAGATAATCACCGCTCATTTCGGCTTCACTGTACAAGCTATTTTTTATGCTTACAAACGACAAAAAATCACCTTAAAAAAAGGGCTTTCTATCAAGAAAGATCTGTCGATAAGGTTGGGTATGCCATTTTTTGGTAGTGCTAAATAGGTAAGGCTATTTCAATAAACTGATCTAATTTGATAGATTAATTATTCTAATTCAAGCG
>NZ_BASL01000751.1:0-273 GCF_000648255.1 Candidatus Protochlamydia sp. R18
TCGATAGATGTTTGCCACAATAAACGCATAAAAAGAAACAAGGTCTTTAAAGGTTTAGCAAAGAGAGGGAAAACAACTTCAGGGTGGTTTTTCGGGTTTAAATTGCATCTCATGATCAATGAGAAAGGAGAAATTTTGGCTTTTCAGCTAACTCCTGGAAATGTCGCTGATGTTTCTATTGCCGAAACTTTGTCGAAAGGGATTTTTGGAAAACTATTTGGTGATAAGGGATATATTTCGAAAGAACTTTCAAAGAGGCTTTTGAAACAAGGT
>NZ_BASL01000750.1:0-138 GCF_000648255.1 Candidatus Protochlamydia sp. R18
GTTATACAAGACATGAAAAGCAAAATTTTCGCTGTTTAGAGTGTGGCAAACAGTGGAGCGAAAACAAGGAAGCTAAAAACATTAACGAACAAACAAAGGAACTTGTCAGAAAAGCTCTTTTAGAAAGGGTATCTCTTA
>NZ_BASL01000749.1:0-81656 GCF_000648255.1 Candidatus Protochlamydia sp. R18
TTAGCAGAGCAGCATCGCTTATTGTTAATGGCTGCCTAAAAACCCAAAATTCAGGTTAATAAAGTGTTTCGTCATTGCAATATTAGTAGAAAAAATAGTAGTTTTTACTTCTACTTCTTCTGGTTTATTTTCCGATTTAATTATAATTTGATTTGTTAAAGTAGAAATTGGTAAAGACATGAAATCTTTAATTTTTGTTTTTATTTAATTATATACTTTGAAAAAATAAATTCAATTAAATTTATTTGTTAATTAAAATTCAATTTTATTTTATTTATTTAAATTATGATAATAAACATTTATATTTTATAAATAAATTGTTGTTTTTACATTTATTTGTTTTATGAATATGCTCATGATTTATAATTAATTAATTTTGATATTTTATTTAGATAAATTTTTTTTGATTATTTATTAAAATTGAATATTAATTATCTTTTCTGTTAAAAATTAAATTTATAACTTTCCTATGTTTTTAAAATAGTTCGTAATTTAAAGAAAACTCAATACAATATACACTCTCGTACCTTGACATATTTGGTAGTGCCAAATAGGTAAGACTATTTCAATAAACTAACTAATTAGGTAGACTAATTATCCTAACTCAAGCGAAGAAGAACAATGAGATGTACACACCTACGGCTCGGGTTTGGTAAAGAGGAATGGTGATATAAGACAATAAAAGCAAAATTTTCACTGTTTAGAGCATGGCAAACAGTGGAGCGAAAACAATAAAGCCAAAATTTCAATCCCTTCACTTAATCGGTTTACAATGATTTTGTAAACTTGAAGCACATTAGAAAAATTATTGAGGGGGATCTGGCATGATATCAAGACTGATGCCTAGAAAAATTTATGTAACGACGTTTAATGGATGTGAGATTAAAGTGTTAGGATTTTAGTAGCAGCTGCAACAAATTTTTTAACAAATTAGTTATTTGCAATTTACATTAAATATGTAAGTTTAAATCTTTATCTTTTTAACGAACAGACACAAATTTTAATCGATAGTATGAAGATCAATTATTGAATTCGGATTTTAACTCCCTTATAAGGTCAAAATGTTGAAGAGGAGGCTCTTGAAGTCTTAATCCCATGATATTCCGCAATAGTCATTTCACCTCTATTATTGGCACGTAATTTAATAAATCCACAATTACCTACATGCCATCTGAGTTCACTTTTAAAATCCAACTGATAAAGAACTGAGCGTAATAATCCTCCGTGGGAAGACAGCAAAATTGTAGAGCCTAAGTACAATGGAGAGATCTTTAAAACAAGCGTAGACAAGCGATTGAATACTTCTGCATAATTTTCAGATATTGAATCCCACTTGTAGGCTAAAAAATCTTCTTGAGTGAAAGAATCAATTTGACTGTTCTTTTGCAACCAATTTTTTAGGTCATCTATTGATTGACCTTCCCACTCGCCTAGCTGTCGCTCTCTTAAAACAGCTGTTTCCTTTATCTTAATATCTTTTGATTCGAGAACAATTTCTGCCGTTTGACGCGCTCGGCTAAGATCAGAGGAAAAAGCTGCTGCAAAATTAATGTGATTCAGTTGCTTTTGAAGGTTCCGAGCTTGGATCTTACCTGAGCTGTTAAGAGAAATATCGATATGCCCTTGTAATTTTCCTAACATGTTCCAATCTGTCTCTCCATGCCGGATTAAATAAATATCGCAAAATAAATTTTTATCTACCATTGATGTGCCTTTTTAGTACTTTAAATAGGGCTACTTTTTACAAAAGCATAATAATTGTGGCATTCCTTCCCGTCATTTTTTCTCTCCGATAGGAAAAATAATCGTTTGGATTTGTAAATGTACTTAATCTTGCCACTTCGATGTGATGAAAAAGAATTCCCTCTTTTTGCAATTGATACTCCGTTAATGACCAAAAATCAAAATAATTTGGTTTAAATTGAAATTCCCAAAATTCTTCAGGGAATTCATTTTTATAATGAATAAATTCTGATTCCTCAGGGCCAAGACTGGGGGAAATGCAAACAAGTAAATTTTTAGGATCAGATCCAAACCGATCTTTCATCTGCGTAATAGTTTTTGCATAAATATTTTGTACACTGCCTCTCCATCCAGCATGAACATTCGCAATCACGTGATGTTGAGGATCATAAAATAAAGCAATTTGACAATCTGCATGGGTCATCATTAAAGCAATACCTGGTGTTGCGCAAGTTAAACCATCTGTCAACAGAATAGTTGGAGGAGAATCGATCTCCACTGGAGCGACTTGATGGCCATGACAAGCATGCCCATGAATCATTTTAAATGTATGAGGAGTGCCATTTTTTAGACTGTTTTCAATCAAGCTACGATTTTTTTCAACTGAGATTGGATTGTCTCCTACAGAATAGCTCACATTCAATTGATTAAAAGGTTCAACACTATATCCCCCTTTACGAAGAAAAACAGCATGTTTTAAGTGAGGAATATCTGTTAAAAGCTCAAATTCTAACCACTCGAGCCGATCTTCTTTGAAATGTCGCATCATTTAACCGTAGTAGGATTATTATTATTATTGAAGAGTAAAAAAATTTATGAAGAAAAAGGCAAAACTTTGCGGGGTAACAGACAAATGCTATTGACTTCTGTGATCTGCTAATTTATAAATTTTCTCAAACTTCGATTGAAATAAGAGATAACGTCAGTATTTAACCCTTAAGTTGAAAAATATGAAATTTAATTCTTTCCTTCTTTTTCTTTTACTTCCTATTTGCTTATGTGCATCTGATTGGACTTTAGAGGTTCGAGGCGCTTATTTTCAACCCTCTTCTAAACAATTTAGAAAAGTTTATTCTTCTTGTTTAATTGACTACCAAGTCGAAACATCCAAACGCGTTCACCCATTCTTTGAAGTTTGGGCAGGGATCAATTGGATGAATAAAAAAGGAAATTTGCGCGATGACTATAGCATGTTTAAACAAAAGAATCGAATTTATATTCTTCCCCTCACTTTAGGCTTTAAGTTTACCTATCCTTTAACAAATTATTTAGATATTTATACGGGAGTAGGAGCTTGTTATTCATTTTTGCATATAAAGCATCGCTGGGAAGATTTTAGTCGAGACAGCAGCTATTCTTCTTACTTTTCTTCCTTAAAAAAACATATTTCAAAGCACGGAGTAGGAGTTGTTGCAAAAGTTGGTTTAAGATGGACAATAGGACCAACGACGTTTATTGATCTATTTGCTGATTACTTTGTCCAACAATTTCATTTTTCACGCAAACATGATTTTAATGGGAATCATGTTTGGAAGCACTTAAATTGTGATGGTTTGAAGTTAGGGGCTGGCTTTGGGGTCTATTTCTAAGACCTCTTCATTTTTCAATTAGCCAATGTTGCTGAGCCCAATTTTGGATCCATTTTTGTAGATGATTGCAAGCTTGCTCGTAAAGTTTTGTACTTTGCTGTTCAATCTTTTCGCAAGCTTTTTCAAGGCTTATGCCTTGTTGAAGAAGTTGAAGTAAGAAAAACTCTCCTTCTAATACCTCTCTCCACGCTAATATATTTTTTTCAGTACGATAAAGAACGTAGTAATGAATCTCTTCTTTTTTAAGTAGGGGAATGCGGTGATTCGTCCAATAATGGATATCCTGTTTTATTAATTCTTCTCGAAATAAAAATAAATTAACATTCCAATTAAAAAGATGAATATGAGGCTGAAGAAAAAGTGTTTTACTTAAAATCTCTTCCGGATTTTGTTTGGTGAGTTCTGAGAGATTCAAAGGAATATGCTTAGAAGCAATCCAACTAGCTGTAAAAGCCCAGTCAAGTTGAACAGCTTGTTCTATCAGTGAATGATCCGGTCTCTTATAATTTTTAGAAATCCAGTCCGGTAAACGCTCTCCTACTAATGATAATGCCCAGTGATTGGGAGGACATTCCGATAAATAAGGGATGGCAATTTTTTCTTTAAATATTTTGCAACCTGTCAAACGTACAAGAAGCGGAAAATTTGTATAAAGTATATTAATTAATCGCCACCAGTATTGTTGATTATAAATTTGTATGCATTGATGAGGAAGAAGCGTAGGGCTTGGAGCAATATAGTTTTTTGCTTCCTCGGAGATTAAATCTCCGTTTTTAGTTTTATAATGAATCGTATCATTTTTTGCTAAAGGTGTAGTAATAACATTTGCAAACCATTCCTGGATTAGTTGAAGATCTCTTGGAATATTTACTTGTTTACAACTTGAGTTGGGAATTCTATTCATTTATCCTCAAACAAAGTTGACTAAAGAAGGAGGTAAAGGAGAAGAAATATTTTTTTGAAATTGTTTGGCTTTTAAAGCTTCTTTCCAAGTTTCTTCAAAAGATAAAAGATTGTCATCCCATTCAAGAAGAGTAGAAACTCCTCCAGTCAATGGATAGATTTCTGCATATAATTCCCAGACTTCATCTCTGACGGGATGATCGTGTGTATCTAAGACATAATCTCCAAAATCTTGGTGGCCTGCTAAATGAATTTGAATGACTCGTTCTAGGGGAATATTTTGATAGTAAAGTTTGGGATCAAATCCATGATTTCGACTAGAAACATAAATATTATTGACATCTAGCATCATGTAAATGTTTGCTTTTTCTACGATGGCAGCATAAAATTCCCATTCTGGCATTTGATCTTGTGTAAATGCCACATAAGAAGAAAGATTTTCTAAAGCAAAAGGAATTTCTAAATAATCTTGAACAATCCGAGCTCTTTCTGCCACATAATCAACGACTTCTCGTGTATAAGGAAGTGGAAGTAAGTCATGGTAATGAGCACCTGGTTGGTGTCCCCAACATAAGTGATCAGAGACCCAAGGAGTTTTTGTTAGTTTAGTGAGCGCTTTGAGTTTTTTTAAGTACGCGTAATCAAGAGGAGCAGAACTTCCAATTGCCAAGGATACCCCATGTTGAACTACTGGATAGCTTTCTAAAATTTTTTGTAAATACTCTAAAGACTTACCCTCATCTAACATAAAATTTTCACTGATGATTTCAAACCAATCGATTTCTGGCTTGAATTTAAAAATATCTTCTAAATGGGGAAAACGTAATCCAATACCAATGCCTAAATTTGGAATTTGACGGGGTGCCATTTTTTGCCTATCTAAAAAGTCATTGAACGTGTCTTGTCAGCTTTTAAAAATGTTTAGAAAAAATAAATGTGCGCAACCACTATTGGCACGCACATGCATCTATTTGACAAAACAGATTAACGAACCATTACGTCTGCTTTTTCAGTTCTTTTTTGCGCTTCTTTAACAGCCAAATTCTTATCACGGTAATTATCTTGGCTAGCTAATTGAATTGCTAAAGCCTTACCTTGAGTACTTAAGTTATCATAGATCTTACGTGTTTCACCGTTAAGTGAACTCACTAATTGCTCTTCAGAGATTGTATTAGACACTGCAGATGTTGCATGGTTATAATCAACTTCTTCTGCATTGTTATAACTGTGATAGCCATTAGCGTTTGATTGATACTGCGTACCCGTTTGAGAATAAGAATGATTAGAGCTATGCGCTGCATTCCAGTCATTATTCTTGCGATTTGGAGTGCTTACACTATCATTTCCTGGACTTGTGCTTGTCCCATTATAAGTATTGCTTATATTTTCATAGCTACTATTTGAATTCATTTGGTATGAATTATTATTCGCATCATAGGAATTTGTGCCAGTAGAGTTGTCAGCAATTTCTCTTTTGCCTTGTGTAGGATGATAAGCTCCACAGCTAGCCGCTGCAAGTAATAACTCTTGCGAATGTTGATCAGCTTGAGCGACAATAGGCAGAGCTGATGCGAGCATCAGAGCTGCTAAAGCTGATTGAGTTAGACCTTTCTTCATAACTTTCCTCGCATAATTTAATTTGTAATTATTTTTTAGTCGTCGGATTTGTTGTTACTCCGTCACGTGTATTCATCCCATTGGGGTTTTTGGCATCTATCGAATTTGTTGTCGTTGGTAACGTATTCCAGTTACTATTAGTATTAGATGTAGCATCTGCTAGATTTGAATTACTAGACCGGTTATAGTTGTTTTTAGCTGTATTACCGTTGTTATTAGATGCTGTTGTGTGATTTGAATTGTTTAATATGTTGTCTATTTTTGCACTTGTTTCTTTTGGAGGAGGGGTAGCTGCACCACAACCATGAGAACCGTCGCTTGCACCGCAACCTGCCGTCGCAAGCAATGTCTCAGAAATTACCCAACCGTCAGTCGCTGTTCCATCTGTTGCCTGAGCAGTAACAGGGCTAGATGCTAATACTAAAGCTGTAAAAGCGGCTTTCACTAATTGTTTTTTCTTATTTTCCATTTTTTCCTCCAAAAAGTTAATATTTTTGTTCTCTTATCTCTTTATTTGATAATAAGTATCTAAATTAGCTTTGATATTTCGATCATAATACCGACGATCAGTTTTATAAGTGCCATTAGGGGTGCTATGATATCCATTGCTAATTCCAGAGCCGGTACTTGTTCCCGAATAGCTGCTTATCCCAGAGGGATAATTCCCTGCATTAAAACTTGTATTGTAATATCTATTAGAACGGTTCGCTCTGTCAGAACTTTGTTTTGAACGACAAGAATAGCTAGTTTCAGACCCTCTAGAATGTCCTTTATAAGAGTAAAGGCTATTGTCACATCCATACGAATAATTATCAGCTAAATCACTCTGAGTAGAATGAGATTGAGAATCAAAACTCACTTGATTGTCACAATCTCCCTTGATTAAGTTGGGAGAATAGCTTGAAGCTTCTTTACAATTTGCTTGTGCATTAATGGATTGAACGGAGGCTAATAAAAGCGTTGCAAAAACAACTTTTGCTAAATTTTTAATTTTCATAAAGCCTCTATGGTATAATTAAAAGAGGGGATAATTCACTAAGTATTTTTTGAATTTAACCTGACCATAAAAGCAATAAGAATTTTTTGTCCATCATCATTTGGAAATTTTATCCGATAAAAAGTGTTTTTCTTGAATTGATAATCGAAACTATTTAATCATTAATCTATTTAAAAAAATTTATAATTATTTTATTATATTTATAATATTAATTTAATTTATCTAATAAAAACTGTTGTTATATTCGATAAATTTTGAAAAAGGTTTGTATGGTTTTTTCTGCGAAACAATCTATTCCATTATCGTTAGCTCCGTTACTGGCTTTGACATGGTTAGCACATTTTTTTATTGATACAATGCTAGGAATTTGGCCTGTCTATAAGTCGATGGCTCAATTAGATTTCGCCAAAGCTGGCCTTGTCGTTGCAGCAGGAGCATTTATTGGGGAAGGAGCTCAATTATTTTTTGGAGCATTTAGTGACAGAGGTTATCGAAAGCATTTAATGATTTTAGGATTGCTATTAGTGGTTGCTAGTACACTTGTAGTCCAATTTAGTCATTATGGGATTTTATTTTGTCTTTACTTATTTACCTGTTTAGGTTCAGGTAGCTTTCATCCTGCTGCAGGCAGTTTAATGGGAAGTTTGATTCCAACGAGGCGAGGCTTATTAATGGCTATTTTTGCTTCAGGGGGGAGTTTAGGACTTGCTTTTAGCCAACTAATTTTTTTATTTGTGTATAAAAATATGAATGGACAAACGTATTTACTAGCCATCCCCGCCATTATTTTGAGCTTTTTTTTGATTTTTTATCGTTTTCCCGTGATACAATCTGTTCAGCATACTTTAAAGAAGGGGATTTTAAGAGATTTTAAGGCTTTTTTTTGTCATATTCCTTTGCGAATGCTTTATTTAGCACAAGTGGCCAATCAATCCATTTTATGGGGGATGATTTTTATTTTACCAGATGCTTTAAAAACCCTAGGTTTAGCCGAATGGATTTATTATGGAGGAGGGCATCTATGCTTAATTTTGGGTGGAGCATGTATGATGGTGCCAGCTGGCTATTTAGCTGATAAATACTCTCCTCGGCAAGTCATCTTATACGCTGGGATAGTCAGTTGTGCGACTTTTTATTTTATCTTGTTTTTTGGAAGTTTTTCTATGTGGCTTTCTCTCCTATTACTTTTTATTTTAGGAGCTTCATTGACGCTTGTGAATCCGATTGGAATTGCGCTTGGTGTACGCTATGCACCTGGGCAGGCAGGATCTATCAGTGCTTTTTTAATGGGGATGGTTTGGTGTATATCTGAAGCAATCGGTCCAGGATCGGTTGGGTTGATGACAGCTTTTTTTGAGAATTATGCACCTATCAAAGCGTTGGCTGTGCTTGGTTTACTATTCCTCATTCAAATTTATGCAACATTCTCTCTTCCAAAAGAAGAACAAGAATTAGTTTTTTCTCCTTGTTAAACAATCTTCATTTTTTAACAGCTATTTCAGAAATTTGGTTTAGCTCGATGTGAATGAGGAGTTCCACATCGAGCTAAGATGGACTTAGAAAGAATGGGACAATGCTGCGTTGATTCCAACCGATTCCCATTTAAGTTCATCTTTACGGGTATGAGATTTCAACCATTTATAATCCAAGGAAATCTTTCCATACCAACAATTAGATAAACAAAAAGTTGTTCCTAAATTTGTATTGAAACCCCAAGCCCAACGATTACGATGGTAATGGTCAACAAAATACACACCTGTCCAAGATTTTCTTTTACGGTGGCAACTATCTAAACAGTGGGCTTCTAATTCTGCATAGAGAGTCCATTCTTTATCAAGGGCGTAGGCGATATCAGTGCCTAAATAAAATCCATACCAGTTAAAACGGTAAGTACTTGTCTGTCTTGATACATTAAGTCCCAGTTTATTGGCGATAATGGGGTTTGAGTCACTGGATGGTTTTCCAAAAGGATTAGAGTCATTACCATAGAGTGGGTTAGACGAAGAGATAGGAGAAAAATAAGACAAAGAAGAGGAAGAATCTTTTTTTCCTTTAACTCTTAAATGTTGGCGATGAAAAGAAAAACCGATTAAAGGAACCACATTCAAACGTCCGTAACAGAAACTTAAAGGAAAACCTGTGGCGATGTCAAAGTCGTAGACTTCACTTCTTTTTTTAATAGGATCATGTGTATTTACTAAAATATCTTTGTTCAATAAGGGTGTATCCAACTGAAAATGCTCTCTTGCTTCTCCTTTGAAAGATGTGCCGTAGTCAGCAGATAAGCGCACATAATATTTTGAGCCGATCCATTTTGCTTTTGCATAAGCCATGTACAACTCAAGTTTTTTAAATTGTATATGGGAATCCACATTTCCAGAAATCTGATCCAGCTCTAAATTTTTTAACTTCCAATTCAGCTTATCTCGTCTCCAACCTACACCCATTTCCACACTTTGTTGACAACTTGCAATACACAACGTAGATAAAGTCGTTAGGCAAATGGCCATCAAAGCGACCAGAGATTTAAACATGAATCGTCTCCTTTTCAAATTAACGCGAGATAGATAAATTTCTTACGCTCGCCTGGAATTAAACATCTTTTGAATACATCACTTGTATGTAGAGTGCTAAAATAAAGCAATAAAATTTCAAAAATTTAAATAGATAATCACTTTTTGAAGTTTATTAATGGGATAAAAAAACTAAATTATAATGAGAATTTCTTTATTTGAAGACTGGCTTACCACTGCAATAAGAACAACAAGATTTGCACTCTAATAAATTGAAAAGATGAATTATTTGTCATCTCAATCTAATCAATTTCAAATCAGAGTGGAAAAAGCGAAGTCATTTTTATTATTCTAGTTTATGAATGAATAACGCTGTAGAGAAGAATGCCCTATTTTTCTGCTATTAATGAGTTGAAGTTTTTTTAAATCGTTCAATTGAGGGGAAAAACGACTGTCTTCTTCAATAAAAAGAGTTCCTTTTTCTGCTAGTAAGTCACTTGTATCGATGCAACGGATAATTTTCTCGCTATAAGAAGGCTCGTTTGCATAGATCTGTTTAGCATAGGGAGGATCGGCAAAAATGATATTAAAACGTTTTTGTTGTTTTTTGAGGTATTCTAAAAGAGTAAATACTTCTCCATATAATAGTTGACATTGTTGTTCGACACCTAAAAGAGAGGCATTTTTTTGCTGACATTTTAAGGCTTCTTTGCTGGAATCAATAAAGGTTACTGATTTGGCTCCTCGACTTAAAGCTTCAAATCCTATCGCTCCTGATCCAGCAAATAAATCAAGAAATGCTGTTTCTTCAATAAAGTTTTGACAAATGTTAAAAAGAGCTTCTCTTAAGCGACTAGCTGTTGGACGTGTTAAATCGTCTTTAGGAGTTACTAAGCGTTTATGGCGATATAGTCCTGTAATGATATACATAAAGAAATCACTCAACATTAAAATCTATAATTTTATTCAAACCGGAAGAGGTGGTGATAATCAGTCTGTAATGTCCTTTTGGCCAGCCAGCTGATGGAGGAGTAAAAACAGACATCAATAGGGTATCTCCCTCTTCTTCAATAATTGCTTTCGCCGGGATCGATGTCCCACTTTCTAAATGTTGAAGATTTAACTGAATAACACTGTTTTTAGCCGCATTAGCTATTTCTAGATCAATATAAAGATCTTTCAAATCCCCTTTAAATTCTGTTTGTGGATGATCAATGGATCCTTCTTTATTAACTGAAGATCCTAAATGATAAGAACCAAAACTCATTTTTGTTGTTTGCAAATGTTTAGGATTTTTTTTTGCATGCTGACGAGACTCTTGAGCACCTTCTTCTGGAGATAGGATTCGCATACTCCAAACTTTCCATGCGTTGTCTTCGTAAACAAGATAATACTTAACATAAGTGGTCAGGTGATTTGTTTGCAGAATGACAGCAAGTGTTCCTATTCCATCACTTACTTTCCGTTTATGATATGAGGCTGTTTGATAATCCTGTAAAATGGAATAACGCTTCACAAAATTTTCAAATTCAATTTTTGAAGTTGTTTCTTTGAATTCCTCTGCAGAATATTCTTCATATGCCTTCAAAAGTTGATTATTTTGAATTAATTGAAGTTGGTTTTGAACAACGTTAATTAAGTCTTGAGCATTTGATAAAGTTTTTTCTGTATAGGGGCTTAGTGATTGAAGTAAGCGGATACTAAGAATTTTCCATTTATTATCTTCCTTGATCAATCTGTATTCTACAGGAATATTAATGTGGTTTTGAGTGGAGAGGTTTCCTTTTAATGTACTTACATTATTTTTAATGGCGCGTTGCGTAAAGTGAGCAGAGTGATTGTTTAAAAAAGCAGGATAAGATTCTACAAATTGACGATATTGATCTAGCGATGTCGCTGCTTGAAATTCTTTTGAAGTATATTCGTAATAAGCTTTAGAAATCTCGTTATTTCTAAGAGCCTCTAATTGTTTATCAATGACATCGACAAGAGTTTCTGTAAATAAAATCCCTCCCGTGACTCCAACGAGTAATAAAAAGGCTACCCCAATTAAAATTTTAAACCAAAGAGGCATTTTTTTCTTTTTGACGGACTGAGAAGAGGGAATTGTAGCAGACGCGCCAGAAATACTTTTATGAGAAGGGGTTCCACAAGAAGGACAAGTTTGATCATTTTTACCGATTTCAGTGCCACATTGCGAACAAAACATAGCGTCATTTTCCTTTGTGAATACAATTATCTGAATATAACAAATTTTTAGATCGCGTAGGCGCCATAAAAATGGATTAAACTTTCTGCTTTTTTATAGTTCGATTTTTTTAAAATTTCGTAAATTTGCAGCCCTTTAGCGTTTAAGCCCTGTTCAAAATAAAGTTTACCCAGTTTAAATAAGGTTTCTTTATCCTCAGGACATAATTGCAAAATAATTTCATATTCTTTGATTTCTTCTTCGGGCATTTGAAGATCATGATAACTATAAGCTAATTGAGCATGAACCCATGGATCTTGAGGAGCATAATCACTTAAAATTTTAAATTCTTCAATAGCTCGTTCGGCAATGTATCTAAATTTTAACTGAAAAGATTCGTTGTATTTAGTGGCTGGCAGCCATCGGTCGTCATCTAAACCCTCTATAGTTCTAGGATCAACATACAGTCCAGATAACATGACATAAGCATTAGCAAGTCCTGTATGAGCTTCTAGATCAGTTGGTTCAAGTCTAACTAACTTGATGTGCTCTTCAATACATCCTTGAAGCAATAATTCTTTCATCGTATGAACATCTTGCCAATGAACCCAGCAACTTATTTTTTCGATCATCGGAAATAAAAAATTTAGTCTAAAAGGAACTTGGTAGATGACATATTCTTTACCGTGTAAATCTGCGGCTAGTCGACAACAGGCATAGGCAATAGTGAGATGATATTCTGGAGAATCTTCTAAATCTTGAATATTTAATTCACATGCATGAATAAAATCAGATTTTAAATCCATTAATTGCTCTGTTTTCCGACTCTCAAAATAAACTTTCAGAGTAAAGTAAGAAAAAATTGTTGCCACAATTAATGCTAAATGAATTGCTAAAACAAATGTTTGCGCTAAAAAAGTGAGGTGGATAAAAAAATAAATTATTTCCGCTGAGAGTAAGCTGAGAAAAAAGATATTAAATAGGGTATAGGATTTGATAACACGTAAAAATTGTTCTATTGCAGGCTCCATCAAAGCTTGCGTACGATTTTTATAAAATTCTCTATCAAATTCTAGTATAATTTCTTTTTCAGCAGCCATAACCCTCTGATTTTCCTGATATCTAAGAAATTTTTATATCATTAGTTGACAAAATTTAAACAAATATTTTTTGAAAATTTTTATTATTCGGACAATTGAGGCTGAGAAAGCAATTTTCCTCGATAGCTTTGTTGCAATTCTTCTTTATCAAATAAAACTAGCCCTAAAAAAACTATTCCAAATGAAATATAAAATGGCCAAGTCACTACCTCTTCTAAGAAAACCCATCCAAATAGTGCTGTAAAGAGAGGAGTTGTGAAACCAGCAAAAGAAATAAAAGTTGCTGAGTATTTCTTCAATAAAGTTCCATAAAGATTATAACAGATAAGATTGGAAATCAAAATGAGTAGGAAAGTACATTCTAAATAAATGGGTATGTTTGTAACGGGAATAGGTGACCAATTTTCAACCAATAATGAATGACAAAGAGCAAATGCGCCCCCTATAAACATACTTGTTCCATTAGCGGTTATAGGAGAAAGATTATTTTCTTTAACTAATTGCATCAGAACAATCCATCCATAAACACTGCAGATAGCAGCCATCATGACAGATAATTCTGCCCAAGAGAAAAATAACAGATGGCCGGTTGCTTCCTCCGAAGATGTTTGATTCATTAAAATAGGCAGAAAACCCATAAATCCAATTAATAATCCCATCCATTTTTTTGTTGTTAATTTTTCTGAGAAGAGGGTGTAGCAAAACAAAGCTGATAAAAATGGAGATAAACTATAAATGAAACATGTCTTGAATGATGTGAGATATTTTAATCCCCAGAACTCAAAAACATTTGTTAAATAAATGTTAAAAGCCGCAAGTTGTACAATACGCCACCAAGTTTGCTTATCAAATGAGAAGTGTTCCTTATTCACAATTTTTTGATAACCTAATAAAAGGCATCCAGCTAATAACATTCGGGTTCCTACCAAGAAAAAAGGTTGAGAATATTCCAATCCTGTTTTAGCAATCGTGAAAACACTTGCAAATAAAGCATACAAAAGAATGACGTAGAACATAAAACCTATTAATTCATTTCATTTATTAATATAAACGGCAGAGGTTGCAAGATTGTTTTTCTTGCCTGATCCTTTGCTTTAGAGTTTTTTTGGATAAAAATTTTCTTTAATGAGATTAATTTCGAAAAATTTATATTCAGTATATCCTTCTTCAAAAAAAAAATAAAGTTAAAAGGGTTAGTTCTCTAATAAAATTATCATTCTATAAATCTTTGAAAACAAACTATTTAATAAATAAAAATTTTAAAAATTTTCAATTAAAATTAAATTTTATTTTATATTAATGAAATAACACATTTATATGATTTAAATTTTTGTTATAATAAATAATAGATGTATTTTAAATGTTAGCTGTAGTTATCAAATGGAAATAAAAATAATTATAATAAAAAAACTTGAATATTAGAAAAATTTAAATTATAAAATACCAATTCAGTACGCGGAGCTATTAAAATGCAAAAAACAAAAATATTGCTTATTGAAGATGAAGAGGATATAGCCTCTTTGATTAAACTCCAGGCAGAATTGGCTGGATATAAAGTCCATCTGGAAATGGATGGATTAAATGGTTTTTTGGCTATAGAAAGAGAAAAACCAGATGTTATTATCCTTGATATTATGCTACCTGGATTAAACGGACTAGATGTATGTCGTAAAATCAAAAGTAATCCTGATTTAGAAAATATTCCTATTATTATAATTTCAGCAAAAAGCGAAGAGCTCGATGTTGTTTTAGGACTTGAGCTAGGTGCGGATGATTATGTCGCTAAACCATTTTCTCTAAAGGTTTTATTTTCACGTATTAAAGCTGTTATGAGACGTGGAAAAGAAGGAGAAAAGGAAGCAAAAACATTAGTTTTTGGCGAATACACCATGGAAATCGATCGGTATTTGTTGAGAAAGAAAGATAAGTCTATTGCTTTAACCCTTTCTGAATTTGGAATTTTGAGACGCTTACTTCTTAATCGTGGAAAGGTATTGACTAGAAATCAATTATTAGACGATGTACAAAATGACGAAGCCTTTATCATCGATCGTAACATTGATGTGCATATTGCCTCTTTGAGAAAGAAATTAGGTCCTAATTTTGATGGTATTGAAACTGTCAGAGGGGTAGGTTATCGTTTTAAAGACGATGAATAAGATAAATTAAAACTGAATTAATCCTTTGCAGGATTAATTCAGTTTTTCTCGGGTATGAGAATGTGGGTTCTAAAACTTATTATTTTTAGCTTCTTTTTTTTATCCTTTACAACTTCCTCACAAATAACTTTTGAAGAATTACAAAGCGAAAATTATTTTTTCGTGCCTGAACAACCCGTTCAAATCAAAGGCTTTATTTATCAATCTCCTGAGAATACCTTTATACTAGCTTCTCAACCTAATTTAAAAAGTTGTTGTATTGGCAATTCTCATCAAGTAGCACAACAAATTTTTTTGAAAGGAATTGATAAAATTTCTACTAATCAAATAGTGACAGTTCAGGGGATATTAAAGTTACAAGCGCAAGAGGAAGGGAAAAAATTAAGGCAATTTTATATTTTAGAAAATGCAGAAATCATTTCTCAGAAAGTCCTTCCTTTTTGGACGGTAATTTTTTGTTTCATTTTTATCATTTTTTCTTTTTTCGTTTCTAAGAAGAAACAAAAAACATAACTTTTTCAAGGCTTATGCCTTTGCCTCCCAGAAAAAATCTTGTTAAACTCAAAATTTAGGTTTAAAAAGCCGTAACGAGAATGATTCAATTTAGAACACTTCTTAGATATCAAAAAGTATTTTAAACATTAAATGAACGACACTCGATTTTTAAAGGTGAATGAATTTACCTTTATCTTTAATGGTCGTGTGACTAGGAATGAATTCATCACTAGAGTACTGATATATTACTTTTTCCACATCAAGTATTCTGTTTGCTGAATATTTTTCAGGATTTCCACTTTTTTAAAAGTTTTTAAAATAAGTTTCCCATCTTTTAGGTAAGCGTTAATTTGATTGACAAAACCTAAGCTGTTTACCATAGCTCATCGTTGCCACAAGGTTAAACTACAATTTCATATAATTAACTGCTTGTAAACTATTTATTTGAATAATGTATTTTCTTGTATATAAATATTAATTTTAATTAATGTTGAATTTGATTTATTTAAAGCAACCAGAGAAATAAGAAATGTTATTATTTCTGCAGGGAATATTCAATTAAATTTTCTAATAAAATGCGATAATTCGGTTTTTAATTGACTGAACTCAAATAGATTACGAATGAATTACTTTGTGCAATTCTACTAAAGGAAGAGGAGATTGAAACAAATATTCACCAAGTTGGCGAAATTTCTCTGGATCATCTGTGACGAAATATTGGTGAATTGCGTGTTGATTCGAATGGACAAGTTGATGACTTTCTAAAAGTTTTTTGACGGTTTGGGCACAGGTCAAGGCTGAATCTATAATTGTAACAGATGGGCCCACTATTTCTTCAATAAGGGGTTTAAGTAAAGGATAATGGGTGCAACCAAGCAAAATAGTATCGACATCTGCCTTCTCTAAATTTTTTAAATATTCTTGAATAATGAGTTTTGAAGCAGAATGATAGAGAAAACCTTCTTCAACGAGAGAAACCAATAGAGGACATGCAATTGGAAAGATAATCGCATCAGGAATTAGTTGATGAATTGCAGATTGGTAAGCACCAGATTCAATGGTTCCTTTAGTTCCTAAAACGGCTATACGTTTGTTACGTGTTGTTGCAGCTGCTAATTTAGCCCCAGGTTCAATGACGCCTATGATTGGGAGTTGAAAGAGTTGTTTTAATTTTGGAAGCGCTAAAGCTGAGGCTGTATTACAAGCAACCACCAATACTTTAATTTGCTTTTCAAGTAGAAAAATAGCATTTTCAATGCTATAGCGAATAATTGTTGCTGCGCTCTTATTTCCATAGGGTACTCTTGCTGTATCCCCAAGATACAAGAGGTTCTCCTGGGGCAGCAAACGAATCATTTCTCGCATGACTGTTAACCCCCCTATCCCTGAGTCAAATAAACCAATAGCATGAGAAGAAGCAAGGTGATTGAATGCCATAGATTAAGGAAGTTTAAGTACTTGTCCGACCACAATAAGATCAGAAGTTAACTGATTACATTCTCTCAAAATTTTGACAGTCGTTTTATTAGCCTTTGCAATTTTTTCTAAACTATCGCCGGGTTGGACCTTGTATGTTTTAGATGAATTTATCACTTGTTTGTTTGCAATTTCTTGTGTTGCTGTTTCTCTTGCCTGCCAGACATCTATGAGAGAATGCAAAGCTACCTCCAGGCTGCTAATATGCTGATCCTGTGCTTCAAGGATTTTCTCAACATCAATCAATTTTTGTTTATATTGAGCTAAAACATTTACCGAATCATTGGCATGATTTTTTAATTGTCTAAGATCATTCATCAAACCGTTGACAGCTTTATCAAGAGTATCAATTTTCCCTTCTAAATTAATACTCATCGCTCGTGTATATTCTCTTTGCCCCTCTAAATCATCTACAATTTGTTGACGAATTTGATCAAGTGAACTTTCTTGATTATGCAATTTGTTTTCAAAAATGCGTATCTCTGCTTCATGATTACTTAATTCGTGTTTAAGATCGGCTAAACTATTCTTAAATCGGATTGTATTATTATCAATAACTGGACGAGTAGATTGTTGATTAGGCAAGTTAGAATGTGCCGAGTAATTTGGATAAGTTGCACTCATGCAATTTAAAAGTGGGAACATGATTAGTGTTCCCATAAGAAAAGAAAATTTAACGTTCATAAATCTTGAACTCTACGCGACGGTTTCTAGACCAACCTTCTTCATGTTTTTCTAAGACGACGGGTCGTTCTTTCCCATAAGAAATGGTAAAGAGATTATCTGGATTAACATCTTCACTAATCAAAAGATTACGAACGGCATTGCTACGACGGGAACCTAGAGCCAAGTTATAAGCTTGAGGTCCTCTTTCATCGGTATGCCCTTCAATAAAAATATAAACATTTGGATGGCGACGCATGAAATCAGCAATTTGATGAATTGTTTGTAAATTTGCCTGACCTTTAATCATACTGCTATCATAATCGAAGTAAATCGTTTTAAAAATGGCTGCGAGTTGGGGAATCATGCAAGGATCTTGAAAAGATTCAATACTCGGAATGGAACTACCTATTTCACCAGGCGTTTCTCGAGGTTGGCGAGCAAGGATATCAGCCATTGCAAACTCATTGTTGGCTTGATCTTGTAAGGGAATGAAGTCTGCGCGAGAATAATCACAGTCTTGAAAACCTCCTTCTTGATGACTATACTCATCATCTACGCATTCAAAATCGTTTTTTGAATGAATTTGGCGAGAGTCGCCATGTTTGCCGCCAAGAGCCCTTACACCACGGTTCATGTGCCGGCCAGCTGATTTTGTATCTTCCCAAACATCGCTACCATTTCTTGCGCAACTTTGAAGTAGACAGGCAGACCCTAATAAGGCTACTAAATAAAAAGAATATATTCTCATAAGATTTTCTCCGGAAATTAGAGAGAGCTCATTGAAGTTTTGTAAGTGAAAAACAGTTTCTTTTTGAAATTTACTCTATTTGCAAAAAAAAAATTTTGAATGAATTTGTAATTAAATTTTTGAGAAAAAATAAAATATAACGTTAAAAAAAATTGATCATAAAAGCTTCAAAAAAAACATTTTAGCAAATTAATGAAATCTCGAAAAAAGTCGAACTTAGTTTAACAAAAATCATGTCAAATTAGCAAAAAAAAACACTAGCATTCTCAATCTCTTATCTAATTAGATGATAAACAAGCGATTAGCGATCAAAACGTAACTCCCAATTGGGATAACGTTTTTCTCCTTTTCCTGAAGTTATGCGAGTTGCCTCTGTTTGATTCAAATTAATCAAATAGAGCTGGCTATCATTTGTATCAGCTGAATTATAAACAAGATGAAGGCTATTGGGGGCCCACGAAGGATTTTCCTTGTTAACAGATCCTTGCGTTAATTGTTTTTCCTGGTTGGTTGTAAAATCGTAAATCCAAATTTGCCTAATCCCATCAGTTCGGGAGCAATAAGCAATTTTTGTTCCGTCTGGTGACCATGCAGGAGCAGAACTTTCTCGATTGCGCTTAGTAATTAGAGTTGCCTTTATATTTTTTAAACTTGTTCCAGGTTCTGGAATGGCAATGACGTAAATTTTTGGAGAACCATCTTTATCAGATACAAAAGCTACTTTGGTTCCATCAGGATTAAATGAAGGAGTGCTTTGGGTAGCTAATTTAGCAGAGAAAATTTGCTGCGGTTTTCCAACAACACCTGTTTCAGGATTGAAAAGTTGCAAAAATAAATCGGGATTGCCAGTTGCGTCGCTAATAAAGGCAATTTTATCTCGTTGTTGAGAAAGTGTAGGCATCAGTTGATTACCTTTAAGCTTCAATAAACGCTGTCCTTTGCCATCTTTTAAATTCGCAATATAAATTTTTGATTGTCCAACTTGATAAGAAACATAAAGAAAATTGCCTGATAAAAAACCTTTTTTGGGTGGAATGTAAGTAGGATTCACACAAAAAGATTTTTCTTGAGTAATTTGTCGTGCATTTTCTCCATCGTAATCAGCTTCCCAAACTTCGGAAGAAAGTTTTTGTTTATTATCGACAAGAGGAGTTTTAACTGTGTACAAAATTTTAGTAGAGGCAACTCCCTCCACTCCAAATAAGGCTTTATGAATAGTGTCTGCAATACGATGAATTAATCGGCGATCTTGGGATAAATCACCGGTTAGCATAACGGGATCACATTTTTTAAGATTTTGTGTATTCGTACTTAATATAAATACCTGAAGAAAGTTTTCTTTGATAATACCTTTGATCACATAAAAAATATTTTGTGCTTGCCAAGCTTGAGCAATACCTAAATCTTCTAGCTCACCTGCATTGGCTAACTGGTCATTGGAGGCATTTCTTTTTGATAAATAAGTAGATCCATTGTGATTAAGATCAAAGGTTAAGATATCTTCCAATTGTTTAAGATAGGATGGAGAAAAATTTGTCTGTTCTATAGTGAAAGGAGCTAAATAAAGAGGAACGAGAGAAGAATCTGTCGAGAGGCGAACAACAATAGGGTCTTCGTCTATCGCATGAGCAAAAAAGGGAGCTAAAGATAAACAAAAGCGGATGAGAAATTGTATCCAATGGTTAGATGTTTTAAAAAAGAATGCATACATAAAATTTCTTGGGTTTTTAATAATCTAATAGATTTTTTAGTGAATAAACTTGTAATCCAGGTTAATAATCGTTATTTAACGTAACTAAAAAAGTGTATTGTGAAAGTCCTTCAAATCGAGTTCCGAAAGCTGGAAAATAAATCGTGGGAAGGTTTTTTTCTATGTACTGTTGATTTTTTGAACTTTCACTTTTTACAATGCTAATTTGAGCAATTTTGCCTGTTCGGTCGATTGTCAATTTAACTTGTACAGATCCGTAATCGGGTAATTTTAGAAAAAGTTTTAATCGTTGAGCAATTTCGTCTCGATAACTGCTATCTCTTCCATTTAACTCTCCTTGAACACTATTTCCTTGAGGTAAAGTGTCAATTTGTAGATTTTGAATCTGTTTTAGACTAGGGGATTCTCCAATTTTAGTTAGCGTGGTAGAATTGGATTTTTGTTTTGCCTCTCCTATTTTGGCTAGATTTTCTTTAGCTTTAGCTAAGAGCTGTTGCTCTTTTTTTAGAGCAGCCTCTTGAGAGGCTGCTAATTCTTGCTGAAGTCGCTTGTCAGCATCTTTGGCAAGAGCTTCCTTAGCAATATTTTCTTTTTTAACAGCCTCTTTTTTTTGTTTTTCTTTCTCAAATGTTGATGCTGGAGTCGCTTTTACTTTTTTCTTCTCTGCTTGTTTTTGTTCAGTGGTTTTTTTTTGTGGGGGTTCAGTTTTTTTTATTTTTGGTGAAGAGGCTGTATTTTTTTTTGGTTCAGTTTTTGGAGAGAGTTTAGATTCTAACTTAAGTTCAGATTTTTTTTCAGTCACTTTATGTGGTTTAGAAGAGTCTTGTGGTTTTGTCTTAGCAGGTAAAGGATTTTCTGGTGTTAAAGGTAACGAAGTGGATGAAATTAAACTCTTATCAATCTCTTGTGTAAGCAAAGTTTTTATAGAAGAGGGAGGAGCGGAAGGTTGCAGGATAAGTGTCGAGACTACTAATTTCGTCGTTTGTTGTTTTTCTGATGAAATTGACGATGTAGAATTAACTAATAAAATCAGTAAATGAAAAAATATGACGGCAATAGCAATCAACCACCAAGCTTTTTGCTGGGTATAAGATTGAAAAAAGAGAGAAGTTGGATCATTGTGCATAAGCAATGGGTTGCTTTAAGCAGGTTTTAAAATAATGTCTACTTTTGAAAATCCTGCTTCTTCTGCAGCATTCTTGACTAGTTGGTATGTCCCGAAACAGGCTTTTTTATCATGAAAAATTTGAGGAGTAATTTTGGGATGTTTCAATTTAATTTGTTTAAGCTTTTCGGCTAACAGATGAGGAAGTATAAGTTCTTGATTTAACCAAATCGTGTTATCAGATCTTACATGAATAGTAATCGGACTACTTTCCTGAACAGACTGATGATTATTTAAATTGAACTTTGGCGCATCAGCAAGTTCGACATGATCTTGTTCTAATAAGGGGGCAATTACAATAAACATAATCAAAATAACAAATACAACGTCAATTAAAGGTGTCAAATTCACGGCAGGTTCATCGGGAATTGAAGTGTGAGAAAAAGAGAAACGGTTTCTAATCATTGCGCTCACCTTTTCTAAGCTTCTACTTTGCGATATTGTAATTCAACAGCAGCTAAAATGTCGTTTGAAAAACCTTCCATATCCATCGAAAAATCACGAATTTCATTTTTTAAATAATTATATCCAATTAAAGCGGGAATTGCGTCGAGAAGTCCCAGAACTGTGGTAGCCAAGGCAAGGGATAGTCCACTAAGTACCATTTGATGAGTACTTCCACCTGATTGATGAGATTGTAATTCCGCAAATGTTGTCAAAATCCCCCAAACAGTTCCCAATAACCCTAGAAATGGTGCCAAACTGACAGTTGTGGAAAGAATGTAAAGATTTTTTTCTAAATATTTTATTTGAGAAGCAACTTGAGTGGATAAATGAGAGGCAACGTAGTCTATATCACTTAACGAAAGAAATGTGGGTGATTGCGGAGTGTTAGATAGTTGAGTATGAAAATGGCGATTTTTAGCCAATACATCTAAAGTTTGTCGTTTTAAAACTTTATAGAGGTCTAAAAAAGGATTAAGGTGTGTTTTGTTATTTATTGTATCATAGTCGAGGCTAAGGGGATTCGCTTTTTGTAATTGAAAAGCTTCATGAAATCGAAAGGCATATTTTTTGGCTTGAGAAGTCAACCATAATTTATGAATTAAAACAATCCAGCTACAAATAGAAAGAATATATAAAGCTAAAAAAATTAGTTTACCTAATACATCGGATTGAGAATAAGCTTCAAAAAAAGGATTGTTAGCTAATATATTAACATTTACATACATTTACAATACCTTTATTATTTATAATAATTTACTTGAATATAAATTTTCAAATTTATTATACTAATTATCCAATGTGATTAATATCAAATAGCTGATTATACCCTATTTGTCATGTTTTGTAAAAATAAAAACTAGATTTAAATAAGAAATTTTTGATGACTTCACCTTAGATTCGAACTTTGAATTATTTTCGCGAAAATTCAGTTTTTTGTTTTTGTTTTAAAAAGATCAACTTGGGAAAATAGGCTTGCCAATTTTCCTTCAGAAGATTTTTTGATACTGATCAAAGTTTTGACTTTCAAAGAATAAACAAAACTCACGCAAAGTGAAATTTCATCCCCCTTCATTTGAAAGGCTTCAATAAGCCATATAAAGCCAGGAGATGTTTGAATGAACAATTATATTCGTTTCTTTTTATTATTAATTGGGTTTGCTTCCCCCCTACCGTCTTTTGCCACATTCGAAGGTTCTGCCCATGTACAAGTTCAGTTAATTCAAGAAGAAGAGACAATTCAGCCAGGCCATCCTTTTTGGGTTGCCCTTCATCTTAAAATCGAAGATGATTGGCACGTGTACTGGAAAAATCCGGGGGATGCGGGAATACCATTAAAAGTTGAGTGGACATTACCTCTCGGGTTTGAAGTGGGGCCTTTACAATGGCCTTTTCCTGGAAAATTTAAGGTGGCTGATATGGTGGGATTTGGATATGAAGGAGAAGTTGTCCTACTAAGTTTAATTACCCCTCCTGCTAATCTCTCTATTGGACAAACTTTCCAATTGAATGCTAAACTCAAATGGCTTGTTTGTTCAGATCTTACGTGTCAGCCAGGATCAACAACGACAGCCCTTCAAGTTGTCACTCAAAATGATGCGCCAAAATTAAAAACTGAAACGGCTACTCTTTTTTCCCAAGCACGTTTGAAAATTCCCAGTTTTCATGCAGAAGTAAAAACTGTGCGTAAATCAGGAATTGTCCAAATTGAAATGCCTCACGCGAATCAAATACCAAATGTTGACCCCGTTATTGGAGTTTATTTTTTTCCTGAAGAAAAGGATGTTATTGATTATAAAGTTGATCCTGTTCTTGCTGCTGCTTCTAAGCAAGATCAGCGATTTTTAGTCAATTTAAAAGGAAGCGATGAGATTGGGGCTAAAAGTCAGACTTTAAAAGGTGTTTTGGTTGTGCATACTCAGCAAGGGAATGAAGGAAGAGTCCAAGCTTTTGATATAGATACACCAATCCACGAAGTTGGCGAAAAAGAGTTAATCAGTCATTTGGACACTCACTCGATAAGATCTTCCACGCTTGAAATGGAAACTCAAAAAAACAAAGCATCATCTTTTGAGTTTGAAGGAGGAATTGCTCTTGCTCTTTTATTTGCTTTTTTAGGGGGGATGATTCTAAATTTAATGCCTTGCGTTTTACCTGTTATGTCATTCAAAGTGATGAGCTTTGTTAAAATGGCTGGTCAAAGTCGTTCTTTAACGATCAAACATGGTTTAATGTTTTCTTTAGGAGTCATTCTCTCATTTTGGCTACTAGCTTCTGCAATGCTAGCTCTACGTGCCTATGGTCAAGCTGTAGGTTGGGGATTTCAATTGCAAGAGCCTATTTTTGTGGTTATTTTAGCCTCTGTTTTATTTATATTTGCGCTGAGTTTATTTGGACTTTTTGAGTGGGGAATGTTTTTTGCTTCTTGGGCGGGGCAGACGCAAGCTGAAAAAGCAACTCAATGGTCTGGTTACATGGGTTCTTTCTTAAGTGGAGTTTTAGCAACAGCTGTTGCTACACCTTGCACAGGGCCTTTTTTAGGTTCTGCTGTGGGATTTGCTGTCACATTACCTGTTTTTCAATCATTATTAATTTTTACATTCCTTGGATTAGGAATGTGCTTTCCTTATTTATTACTTGCTAGTTTTCCAGCTTTTTTGCGGTTTATGCCCAAACCTGGTCCATGGATGGAAACTTTTAAAGAACTTATGGGATTTGTTTTACTAATCACTGTCTTATGGTTAATGTGGGTATTTAGTGCACAGACAAATACTTTTTCTCTTATCTGCTTAATAGCTGGTTTCTTGAGCTTTGCTATAGGAGCTTGGATTTATGGGAAAGGGAGTCATCCTCTTATAAGTTCAAAAAAGCGAATAATTGCTTATGTCACCGCCTTATTCTTCATCTTAATGGGTATAGAAGCTATTATTTTACCAAAAGATTCGTGGAATGATAGTTCAACTTTTTCTCAGATTGGAAATGCAGAGTGGGCTGGATGGGAGGTATTTTCACCGAAACGAGTTGCCGAATTAAGAAAAAAAGGAACACCTATTCTGATTGATTTTACCGCTAAATGGTGTTTGATTTGTCAGGCCAATCATATCGTTTTAGGTTCTAAAGAAGTTGATAAAAAACTTTTGGAAAAAGGTGTTGTTAAAATGATAGCCGATTGGACCAAGCATGATCCAGTGATCACTGAGGCTTTGAGCCAATTTGGACGCAATAGTGTGCCCCTCTATGTTTTTTATGGAAGTGATCAGAAGCAAGAGCCTACTATTTTACCTCAAGTACTCACTTCTGATATTGTCAAAGAACACATTAATTCAGTTTTGAATTCTAAAGAGGTAGCATGGATAGAATGAGCTATTCTCTTTCATTTATTGACTCTCACGCCCATTTAACAAGTTCTCCTGTTTACGAACAAATCGATGTTCTTTTAGAAAGAGCGCAAAAAGAGCACGTTCATCAAATAGTCAATATTTGTACTGATCCCGAATCGTTAAAAAAAGGGATAGAGCTTTCCAAAAAATATCCTTGGATTTACCAAACGGCTGCAACCCCTCCCAATAATGTACAAAAAGAAGGTGAAGCAGCATTTGAAACGATTGCAAATTATGCTCGTAAAGGTTATTTAAAAGCGATTGGAGAAACAGGATTAGATTATTATTATGATTACTCTTCAAAAGAGATTCAAAAAGACTTCTTCCATCGTTATTTGCATTTAGCTCTTGAATGTCAATTACCTGTAGTCATTCATTGTCGAGAGGCATTTGCAGATTTTTTTGAAATTATTGACGCAGAATATCGAATTGACTGTCGTCATGCTCCAGGTGTTTTACACTGTTTCACAGGAACAATTGCAGAAGCTAAAGAGGTCATTAAAAGAGGGTGGATGCTCTCTCTAAGTGGGATTGTCACTTTTAAAAAAAGTTTCGAGTTGCAGCAAGTTGCAAAAGAAGTTCCTCTGTCCCAATTATTGATTGAAACAGATACGCCATATCTAGCCCCTCAAAAATATCGAGGCCACCCCAATGAGCCTTCTTATATCATAGAGACAGCTCGTTTGATTGCTTCTTTAAAAGGTATTTCTCTAGAGGAAGTGGCACATACGACTTCTGAAAATGCACGTTATTTATTTCGAATTTAATGATATAAATTTATTTATTGAAAGTGTTAAATATTTTTTTACGATCCATTTTTGAAATTATATTTAAATTTTTTGACATTTAATGATTGTAAAAATTAATCATTTCCTATTTTTATGAATAAATTTATTTTGATTTTATAATGAATGAAAATATCATTATATATGATCAATTTTAAATTGAATTGGATCCACTAGCTAGGTATATATAGACTCAAAACATTGGAAATCGTTTTTGAGTATCCCATGACTTATACTTATCAAGCTCCTCCTATTCCTAAAGCTTTTATTTGGCGAAGAGCTCATTCTTTAACAGGCCTTTGGTTAGTTTTATTTTTGATCGAACATTTACTAACTAATTCTCAAGCGGCGCTTTTTGTTGGAGATGATGGAAGTGGCTTTGTAGCGGCAGTCAACTGGATAAAAGGATTACCTTATTTACCTTTGATTGAAATCAGTTTATTAGGATTACCACTTTTAATTCATGGATTTTGGGGCATTCATTATTTATTTCAGGCAAAATACAATACTCAGCCTTCTGATGGATCACAACCTTCTCTTCCAGGGCATTTTCGCAATCATGCCTATACATGGCAAAGAATTACTTCGTGGATTTTATTGTTTGGAATTGTGGCTCATGTCATTCATATGCGTTTTTTAGAATATCCAGTAACTGCTCAAGTGGACACTCAACATTATTATCTCGTTCGCTTGGAAAAAGATAATGGTTTGTACACCCTTTCTAAAAGACTAGGATTTGATCTCTACTCTCAATCGCAAATTCAAGAGATAAAACAAACTATTTTCTCCCATTTAGGTCCTTTAGTTGCTTTGGAAGAAACTCCTGAGCAATTAATTGCAGCTCAGAAAAATCGCGAAGAAAAAGCTTGGGTAGAGGCTTTTGAGAGTTTACATATAAACGCAAATCAGTTAGTGGCCGCATCAAAAACTTTTGGTATCGCTGAATTATTAATTGTAAGAGATACTTTCAAAAAACTAAGCATGATTTTTTTGTATACTGGCCTTGTGATTGCTGCTTGTTTTCACGCTTTTAATGGACTTTGGACATTTATGATCACCTGGGGGATTTCTTTGACTGCTAGATCTCAAAATTTTATGAGGAAAATGGCTACTTTACTGATGATCATGATTGCTTTTTTGGGGTTTGCGGCGATTTGGGGCACATATTGGTTTAATCTCTCACATTAATAGGAATTGGTAAGATGTCTAAAGCTAAAGAAGTAATCGTGGTTGGAGGGGGATTATCAGGGCTTTCTACGGCTATGAAACTCGCAGAAAATGGTTGCAATGTCAAAATCGTCTCAGTCACAAAAGTGAAACGCTCTCATTCTGTATGTGCTCAAGGAGGAATTAACGCAGCGATGAATTTAAAAGGAGAAGATGATTCTCCTTTGATTCATGCCTATGACACGATTAAAGGAGGTGACTTTTTAGCTAATCAACCTCCTGTTTTAGAAATGTGTTTAGCAGCTCCAGCAATTATTCAGATGATGGCACGGTTTGGGTGTCCTTTCAATCGAACTTCGGAAGGAAATTTAGATTTTAGACGCTTTGGAGGCACGCTTTATAATCGAACCGCTTTTTGTGGTGCTTCTACTGGACAACAGCTGCTTTATGCTCTAGATGAGCAAGTTAGAAAATATGAAGTGATGGGGAGAGTTGAAAAATTTGAATCTCATGAATTTATGCGTCTGATCTTAGATGAACAAGGACTCGCTAGAGGTATTGTCATGATGGATCTTTTTAACATGAAGTTAGATGTGCTAAAAGCCGATGCTGTTGTGATAGCAACGGGAGGAATTGGAATGATTTTTAAAAAATCGACAAATTCCACGTTTTGTACTGGAGCTGCTAATGGCCGTTTATTTAAACAAGGCATGATTTATGCGAATGGAGAGTTTATCCAGATTCATCCAACAGCTATTCCGGGGCATGATAAACTCCGATTAATGTCAGAATCTGCCCGTGGGGAAGGAGGACGCATTTGGGTTTATGGGGATTCTTCTAAACAGATAAAAAAAGCGGATGGAACTGAAATTCCATGTGGAAAAACAGGAGAGCCTTGGTATTTTCTTGAAGAGTTATATCCAGCATTTGGAAATTTGGTTCCCCGCGATATTGGTGCAAGAGAAGTTTTACGTATATGCGAAATGGGATTAGGAATCAATGGGGAAATGCAGGTTTATCTCGACGTATCCCATCTATCGGATGAGAAAAAACAAAAGCTTAAAGCGATTTTGGAAATTTATCAAAAATTTACGGGTGATGATCCAAAAAAGGTTCCTATGCGAATTTTCCCTGCTATGCATTATACAATGGGGGGGGCGTGGGTTGATTGGCCAGCTGCGGATGATCACGATCGGTTTGATCGTTTTAGACAAATGACTAACTTACATGGATGTTTTAATGTTGGCGAATCAGATTACCAATATCATGGAGCTAATCGTTTAGGAGCCAACGCGCTACTCTCTTGTATTTTCAGTGGGCTTGTTGCCGGGCAAGAAGTACCTAGATATTTAGATCAATTAACCCATTCTTATCGAGAAACTCCATCTTCAGTTTTTGAATCAGCTTTAAATGCCGAACAAGACATAAAAAAAGATTTATTATCGAGGAAGGGTATTGAAAATATTCATCGTTTACATGACGAATTATCTGATTGGATGCTTACAAATGTAACAGTTAAACGAAATAATGCCGACCTACTAAAAACCCTTAATAAATTGAAGGAACTGAGAGAGCGATATCAACACATTTCGCTAGATGATCGAACGCAATTTGCTAATCAAACATATGCTGTCGCCAATCAGTTTGGGCCTATGCTCGAGATTGCTATGGTAATTACTAAAGGTGCTCTTTTACGGAATGAATTTAGAGGAGCTCACTATAAACCCGAGTTTCCAGAGCGAAATGATAAAGAGTGGTTAAAAACAACTTTAGCAACTTATCAGGTAGATGAACCGCGCATTGAATATGCAGAAGTAGATTTACGCCATCTCCAACCTATTCAAAGAGATTATACACAGGCTAAAAAAATTAAACCCAAATTAGAAAATATCCCTGCCAATCTTATTTTACCTATTTAATACCTAGGAGATTTTTGATGGTTCGAACATACATTTTAAAAATATATCGGGGAGAACCGGGATCTCAATATTGGGAAGAATTTGAGCTTGCTTTAATTCCTTATGCGAATGTGATTTCTTCATTAATGGAAATCCAACGCAACCCTATCAATATTAAAGGGGAAAAAGTCAAACCTGTCGTATGGGAGTCAGGTTGTTTAGAAGAAGTTTGTGGGTCTTGTTCAATGCTTATCAATGCTTATCCTCGGCAAGCTTGCACAGCTCTTATTGAACCAATTTTGAATGAAACAAAGAATTTGATTATCACTTTAGCACCTCTGACCAAATTTCCTTTAGTGAGAGATTTGATTGTAGATCGTAGTCGCATGTTTGAAAATTTAAAAAAAGTGCATGCATGGATTGATGTTGACGGAACTTACCAGCAAGGTCCAGGGCCAAATATTGGTCCAGAAAAGCAAAAAGTGATGTATTCTTTAGCGACCTGCATGACTTGCGGCTGTTGCTCCGAAGCCTGTCCTCAAGTTAACATGCATTCTCCGTTTATAGGTCCTGCGGCAATTTCGCAAGTTCGCTTATTTAATGCAAACCCGATTGGAAAAACGCAAAAAGAAAAGCGTTTAAGGCCTTTGATGCAGGAAGGGGGAGTTAATGATTGTGGAAATAATCAAAACTGCGTGAGGGTTTGTCCAAAAGACATTCCCTTAACAGATTCTATTGCAACAATTAGTCGCGATGTCACAAAACAAGCAATTGAAGATCTTTTTAGTTTTCCTGATAGACAAGACTAACCATTCATTTAATAATTATTAATTAAAGTTAAAATACTAATGACTGTCAATTAATAATTTGTTATTATACTAAATTTAATTTTTTTAATTCTATAGGATATAATGTCCCTTCATACCTATTATTTTAAACGCTTAATCTGGGTTTTAATTGCAAAAACCTGCTTCATCGTCGGATTTATTATTTGGGGTGGGGTGGGATTGGGACCTGACGAAGCTCAATATTGGACTTGGAGCCAAAAGCTTGATTGGGGATACTACAGTAAACCCCCTGGCGTTGCTTGGCAAATTTGGTTAGGAACACAGTTGTGGGGGCAAACAGAATTAGGAATTCGTTTTTTTTCTTTAATATGGTCATTTTTACAGTCTTATTTAGTATTTTTTTTAGCGTTAGAAGTTGGATTAAAGCCTAGAACAGCCTTTTGGAGTGGAATTGTCATGGCTTTTTCTCCTATCGGTTTGTTAGGATCTTTTCTTGCCATTACGGATGGAGGGTGTTTAATTTTTTGGACATTAGCATGCATAATTGTTGTGAGAGCTTTGCGGAAAAACCTTAGCCCTTCTCCTTTTTTGGTTGGTTTATGTTTAATGGCTGGAGCTTTATTTAAATGGCCCATCTATTTTTTTTGGGTATTTTTTCTCATCAGTCAATATCTTTGGTTTCCTCAACTTTCTTTGACAAGGCTTGTAAGTGGGATTTGTGTTTCTCTAATGGGTCTTTTACCAAGTTTTTGGTGGAATATTTCTCATGATTGGGCAACCTTCCGTCATGTTTTCTCTACTCTTCAAGGTGGGCATGGTGCAACAAGCGGGAATTTTTTTGAATTCTTAGGGGTTCAAGCTCTATTAATCTCCCCAATTTTGTTTGGATTGTTACTTTATAGTTGGTTTTATCAAGCAAAAAAAATGAAGCCTATGCCTCTTATCCACACAAGTTTTAAAAAAACTCTGTTATTTTGTGGAGGACTTTCATTAATATGCTTAGCGTGTGCTTTAGGCCTGTCACTTTTTCAAAAAATTCAGGGAAATTGGATTGTTTTTGCGTATCCGACAGCAATTGTTTGGTTAGCAGGTTTTGCTTGCGAAGGAAGTCGCCACGAGAAATGGTTGAAATTAGGAGTAGCTACTGCAGGATGCTTAGTTTTGTCTCTTTTTTCTTTTCCACTGTTTTACCAATCTCAATGGCGGCCTATTTTTATGACGTATAAGTGGAACCCTTTCAAACACAATATGGGTTGGAACCAGTTAGAACAATCATTATTAGAAGCTAAATATAACCCTTTAACCGACTTTTTAGTTAGCGATAAATATCAGACAACCAGCATCTTAAGTTTTTATGGCCCTCTGCAACAAAGAGCCTATTTTCTTAACCTTCATCATGCTCGTCAAAATCAGTTTTCGTATTGGCCAAGCATGGTGGATGACTATGCAGGAAAAACTGGTTACTTCATCTGGATGGAGAACCAACCTTATTTAGAGCGTGATTGGAAAGAAAAGTTAGACTTTTATCAAAATGAATTAAAAAACTATTTCAAGCATGTAGAACTTATGGGTCTTTTTCCCCTTCTTTATGAGCATCAAAAAGTTGTGAAAGGTGTTTTTATTTTTAGATGCACTGACTGTAAATCAAACCCTCTTCCCTCAACACAAATTTTTTAAACTGATAAGTTTATAGTCGAAAAAAGCAAAAATGGGTTATTATAAATTTGTAAGTGATTTAGCTCAAAGTTTGAGTTTTCAGCCATTTTTTTCACCGCTGATTGGGATATTTGAATATTAAGCCAATCAACGATATTTATTTTTTTGAAGGGACCATGACGCTAATGGTGCCGCTTGAATTGTACGCAATTTAAAGCAAAACCATTAGGAAACGGACCCACGTTAACAAAACGTGTTGATCGAGCCAATTCAAGTCCCTCTCAGCGGTGTTTTCTTTTTTGATAATTCATTATGTTCCAGAATAACCTTAAATTACGTTTTCCGAGCACTTTATATAAACTTGTTTCTATATGCTAAATTTGAGAGAGAATAGTTTAGAGGGTTCATTATTAACTACGGTCATCGAAAAGGGGATGGTAGAGAAGATGCTTAATCTAGTGCGTTTCAATTAGACTTTTGTTTCAAATTCTTAATCTTTACATTTTATCCTCTTTTTTCTAAACTAGTTCCATGTTTACAAAGTTAAGCAAATGACAATCTCAGTTTTGAGTTTATTTAATTGGGAAACACTTTGATTGTTAATCAATTAAATAAACTCAGGACTTAGGGCTAATATGAATAAGCATTGGAGAGGATATGTCTTCTGTTAAAAAGAAGCGCAAATACAAAATTGCGAAACACAAGCGTAAGAAGCGTAGCCGGCGTGATCGGCACAAAGGAAGATAGATTTTTTTCTAATAGACCTCAGAGAAAAATTTAATCACCACTTGCAAGCTTAAATTTATCTTAAGCTTGCAAGTTCTACTAACTCCATCCTAAGTTCTATAACTTCTTTTTATCTTATCTATAACTCCAACTAATACAAATTTATTAAATTGATTAATTTATTTTGTAAAACTTGAGCTTTTATTTTAAAATTTTGGATTTAAATATTAATTAAATGAGTGTTTTGAATGATGCTTTGGAAATTTCCTGTTCGTTATGATGTAATTGTTATTGGTGGAGGGCATGCAGGCTGCGAAGCAGCATTGGCATCTGCACGAATGGGGTTGAGAACTTTATTACTCACAATGAATTTGGATACAATAGCCAAAATGAGTTGTAATCCTGCTGTAGGAGGAATCGCTAAAGGACATATCGTTAGAGAAATCGATGCATTGGGTGGGGAAATGGGTAAAGTGATTGATGTCACTGGGATCCAATATCGCATGTTAAATGCGACTAAAGGCCCTGCCGTTTGGGCACCTCGCGCGCAAGCCGACAAACTTGCTTATCAAAGTGAGATGAAACACCGTATGGAGCGAGTCTCTAACTTGGATATCAAGCAAGGCACAATTGAAGATTTGTTAATTGAAAACGATCATATTTGTGGCGTGATTACGAAAGAAGGAATTAGTTATGATTGCCAAGCGATTGTTCTTTCTTCTGGAACATTTTTAAGAGGCCTTTTACATATTGGTGAAACAAATTATTCGGGGGGTAGAGCTGGAGACCAGCCTTCAGTAGGTATGTCAGCTAGCTTAGAAAAATATGGTTTAAAATTAGGTCGATTAAAGACAGGAACTCCTCCTAGAATCAATAAACGATCCATTGACTTTAGTTGCACAGAAGAACAGCCAGGTGATCCGGGAGTCAAATTTTCTTACGATAATGAGGGAATCCCTCGTTTGCCGCAAGTGTCTTGCTACATTACTTATACGACAGAAGAAACAAAACAAATTATTTTATCCAACATTCATCGCTCTCCTATGTATTCAGGCAAAATCAAAGGAGTGGGACCTCGTTATTGCCCTTCCATTGAAGATAAGGTTGTTCGTTTTTCGGATAAAGAACGCCATCAAATTTTTTTGGAGCCTGAAGGACTCCAAACCCAAGAAGTTTACGTCAATGGAGTCTCTTCTTCATTACCCTTTGATGTACAATTGGCATTTATCAAAAGTATCCCTGCACTTCGTCATGCTGAAATCATGAGACCTGCTTACGCAATTGAATATGATTATGTTATAAGTGGTCAAATTGACTTTTCTCTCGAATGTAAAAAAATTGGAGGCCTTTTCTTAGCTGGCCAAATTAATGGAACGTCTGGTTATGAAGAAGCTGCCGGCCAGGGGTTAATGGCAGGAATTAACGCTGCGAATAAAGTGATGGGTAAAGCTCCTCTAATTTTAAAACGTTCGGAAGCATATATAGGAGTGATGATCGATGATCTAGTCACAAAAGGCTTGGATGAACCTTACCGAATGTTTACAAGTCGTGCAGAGCATCGTTTATTACTTCGGCAAGACAATGCCGATCTTCGTTTAAGACGCTATGGCTATGAAGTGGGATTAGTCGATCAAACGCGTTATGATCGGGTAAAAGAAAAGCAAAGAATCATGGAGGAAGAAAGCGAACGTTTAGCAAAAACATTTAAGCAAGTATCTAATAAGGGATATACGTTGACTCAATTATTATGTCGACCCGAAAATACATATGCTTCCTTGCTAAAAGAATATCCAGATGTGATGCAAAATTTTGGAGAAGAAATTAATTTTCAAATTGAATTAAACATAAAATATGCGGGTTATATCGATCGCCAAACAAGTGAAGTGGCAAAATTGGCGCATGTGGAGAAAATTCAAATTCCGATAGGGTTTGATTTTTCAACTGTAAATGGTTTGCGTAACGAAGCAAAGCAAAAATTGAACCAGATCGCTCCACGTCATTTAGGCCAAGCTTTACGCATTTCAGGAGTTTCTCCTGCAGATATTTCGATTTTAATGATTGCTCTTACGCGATATCAAGAGCCAATAGAAAAAGAACGGCTAACATCTGATTGTTCCGAGGCATAAGAGGTCATGCTTGAATGTAATGTTGTACAGTTAAAGAACGTTCCTATTTTAACCCAGTTAAAATGGGAAGAAGCTTTACTACGTACAAAACACGACAACTGGTGTTTAATTAATCAAGGCTCACCGCCAGCCGTTGTTTTAGGGATTTCTGGGCGTGTTGATGAGTTAATTAATTTAGATTATTTCTATCAAAACCCAATTCCTTTGATTCGTCGTTTTAGTGGAGGAGGAACAGTGGTGGTGGATGAAAATACCATTTTTGTCACCTTTATTTGTCATGCTTCACAATTATCTATTTCTCCTTTCCCTCAACATATTATGCAATGGACAGAAGAGTTTTACCGTCCTATTTTCCCAACTCACCCATTTCAGCTAAAAGAAAACGATTATGTTATGGGCCTAAGGAAATTTGGAGGTAATGCGCAATCGATTACTAAAAATCGGTGGTTACATCATAGTTCGTTGCTTTGGGACTTTTGCTATGATAAAATGCAATATTTATCTCTTCCTAAAAAAAGACCTCATTATCGGAAAGATCGATCCCATTTAGATTTCCTTTGTTCGTTAAAAGATTTTTGTTCCGATCAATCAAAGTTCCAAGATCAACTCTTGAATAGACTCGAACAGAAGTTTTCTCTAAATCATTGCTCCATTAATGATTTAGAAGAAATATCTCAAATTCCTCATCGTCACATAACTCAAGAGATTTTTTTAGATTTTTTATGAATTTTTTTATCATAAAAAATGTTTCCCTTTTTACTATTAATCCTAAATAGTTTTCATTAAGGATTAAAAGTCTATTGACCTGCTTTTGCAATTAGATTAAATAAGAATTAAAGAAGCCATCGCGTCTAAAGATTAATAACCTAAACTTTATAAATAATTAAAAAAATCTAATCAGGAGAAAAATATGTTTTTAGAAAATATTTCTATAAATTATACCACTATTTTTTTTGCGGCAATGGCCTATTTTATATTAGGAACTATTTGGTATTCTCCAGCTATGTTTGGGCACCGTTCTAAACGGTACGAAGAAGTTATTAATCCACCGATTAAACAAACATCGCTTGCATTAGCTTATATCGGAGAATTATTAATTTCTTTTTTTATAGCTTACACTTTGGCTATCTTTATACAAATCACGCAAGCGAAAGATTTTCTAGAAAAGATTGTCGTCGTTATCTGGATTTGGTTTGGTTTTGTGGCGACAACGCATTTTTCACCGGTACTTTGGGATAGAAAAACCTTAAAAAGTTTTTTCGTTCATGCAGGTTTTATGTTATTTGGATTTTTATTAATAGGGTCGCTCATTTCAATTGTACATTGATTTAAAAATTGTTTGTTTAAAATGATTTTGGTTAGCTTATAATTGGGCGTATTTTATCACCTATAAATAATGTAGATAGGTTGCTTAATACTTTCCAAAACTCAAGTAACAATTAGCCAAAATTCTAAACTTTGTATTTCTTTATATAAATGGGATTTAAAATTCATCGGAAAAATTAATTTAAAATGTTTTTTGCGAGAATCAATTTGCATGAATTTCTAAAAAATATTTTAATGACAATAGAATAACAAAACAAAGGAGTGATGTTATGGTTCAAGGTGATAAATCGAGTTATACGAATAAACAAAAAAGACAAGCAGAACATATTGAAGAAAGCTATGAAAAGCGTGGTGTGAGTGACAAAGAGGCGGAAAAACGCGCTTGGGCTACAGTTAACAAGTTAACTGGTGGCGGCTTAAAAGGTGGGGCAAAAAAATCAAGTTCATCAAAAGCAGCAAAGGCTAAAAAAAGTGCAACAGCTAAAACAGCTACCAAAAAGGCAACAGCGACAACAGCAAAAGGAGCCACAGCAGCTAAAAAACCAGCTGTAAAGAAAGCAACAACTTCTGCAGCTAAAAAGCCTACTCTTACAAAAAAAAGTCCGGCAGCTAAGAAAGCAGCACCAGCTAAAAAAAGTGCCCCTGTAAAAAAGGTATCTCCAGCAAAGAAAGCCACAACAGCTAAAAAATCGACAATAACTTCTCCTCGTACTAATACAATCAAGAAAACGACAGCGACTAAAAAAACGTCGGCAAAAACGGCTTCTAAAAAAGCACCGGCGAAAAAGGTTGTAACAGCAACAGCAAAAAAAAGCTCAGTCACTAAGAGGAGCAGTACTAAAAAAACAACACCGAGCAAAAAATTTTCTAAGAAGGGTATTTTAAGCTCTATATTTTCTTTTTAAAAGATATTGTTTTCTTCTAAGTTTAGTCGCTTAAAGGATATCGCTTTTAAGCGACTTTTTTATTTTTTTAATTTACTTTCCAATTGAAGATATTGCAACTTGCGTTCAATTCCCCACCGATATCCAGATAAGTTTCCGTCTTTTCTAATAACTCGATGACAAGGTGTCACAAGAGCTAAAGGATTAGCCGCACAAGCTCCTCCTACAGCACGAACAGCTTTTGGCGAGTTAATTTTTTTTGCAATTTCTGCATAGCTAGATGTTGTTCCAATTGGAATTTCTCTTAAGGCTTTCCAGACAGATCTTTGAAAGAGAGTTCCTCTTTCATCCAAAGTAAAGTCTATTTTTTTGAGAGGATTTTCCATTAACTCAATAATTTGAGAAAGTATGTTTTTTGTTTTGTAATCATCATGAATTAAATGAGCTTGAGGAAAACGAGCTTGAAGAAGTAATTGAAGTTCTGCAGGATTTTCCCCTAGAATAACTGCGCAAAGCCCTACTTGGCTTTGAGCAACAATGACTTGTCCAAAGCTAGAATTACCGATAGAAAAAAATATTTGTTCTACATGTTTGTTATGCATGTTTTATCCCTCTCTTTAATGTTGTTCTAACAAGAATATCTAATTTTATACTTTAAGACTCGCCATTTTAGGTCATCAAATCTTTTAACCCTTTCCTAACTTTAATGTCCGAAAGTGGCTAGAAAATTTTTTGAAAACCTTTTATCATTAAAAAGATGAAGATAGAACAAAAAATGTATTTTAAAGCTTATCTTTCCCGCGATGCACGTTTTGATGGGATTTTTTATGTGGGAGTCCTTTCTACTGGAATTTACTGTCGGTGTATTTGTCCTGCGAGAAGACCAAAAGAATCAAATTGTCGCTTTTTCAAAAGTACAGGGGAAGCTGAAAAAGAATTTTTTCGACCTTGTTTGCGCTGTCGTCCAGAGCTAGCACCGGGTCTGTCCCCAGTAGATGATGCTCATCGCCTTGCCAATCTTTTGATTTCTTCTATGCAAGAAGGATTGTTCGATGAATTAGGACTTGAAGATATTGCCTTAAAATTCAATTTAAGTTCTCGTCAAATTCGGCGGGTCATTCAGAAAGAATTTGGTGTCTCACCGATTCAATTATTGTTAACTCGCCGGTTACTTTTAGCAAAGCAGTTATTGACGGATACCGATTTGAGTGTGATAGATATTGCTTTTGCTAGTGGATTTTTTAGCTTGCGTCGTTTCAATGATGCTTTTAAAAAGCATTATCGCATGCCTCCCAGCCAATTAAAAAAAGAAGATCAACGAAAGAAAACTTTTTTTTCTTCCGCATACATTACGCTGCAATTGAATTATCGTCCTCCCTATGATTGGATAGGTTTTTTAAATTTTTTATCTATTCGTTCTTTAAAGGGAATAGAGCTAGTTAAAAATAATTGTTATTTACGTACTGTACAGATTAGAGAGTATAAAGGTTGGATTCACGTTTCTCATGTAGAGGATAAACATTGCCTAAGAGTCAAAATTGATTCTTCTTTAGTTCCTGTGCTAGCGATATTATTAGAGCGAATTCGCAATTTTTTTGATTTAAATGCTAGGCCTGATAAAATTTCTGTCCAACTTGGGCAAGATCCCTTTTTAGCAGAAGAAGTGGCAAAAAATCCAGGTTTGAGAGTTCCTGGAACATTTGACGGATTTGAGCTAGCATTTAGAGCTATTTTAGGGCAACAAATTACTGTCAAAGCAGCCACTACACTCGCTAGTCGATTTGTAAAAGCATTTGGTGAGGAATTTAAAACTCCCTTTGCAGAGTTGCATTATTTATGTCCAAGTTCTCAACGCATTTCTTCTTTAAAGTGGGAAGAAATTGCGACTATTGGAATTATTCGTGCAAGAGCTCAAACAATAATTGAATTAGCCAAACAAATGTCATCAAACACTCTTAAATTAGAAGCAGGCGTTAATCTGAGTTTGACAATTAAACAATTAACATCGATAGCAGGGATTGGCCAATGGACGGCTCATTATATTGCTTTACGGGCTCTCCAATGGCCTGATGCATTTCCAAAAGAAGATGTGGCATTGCGAAAAAAACTTGGCAAAGTAACGGCGAAGCAAGCGGAGAAATTATCACAAGTGTGGCGTCCATGGCGCAGCTATGCAACGTTGTACCTGTGGCAAAAAAAGGACTAAAATAGCTGATTCAAATTTAACGAACTTTAATTAATCATCTAGTTGTTTGAGAATTTTTTCCAAATTTATTCCTTTACCAAGAATTGGTTTGAATAAATCACCTACTTTTTGAAATCTTTTTAAACAATTTTTTATAGTAAAATCTGTTGGGCGAAGACCAACTTTCACTTCTTTCCATGACAAAGGGGTAGAGACAGGGGCTTCAGGTTTGGGGCGAACGGAATAAGGAGCAACGACGGTTTGTCCAAAATTGTTTTGTAAATAATCAAGGTAGACTTTGTTTTGTCTATTTTTAGGGTTTCTTTCTAAAGAAGTGAGATCTGGTATTTTTTCATGAGCTAAGTGAGCGATCAATTTGCCAAATTGTGTGGTTTCTTCAAAAGTATAACGAGCCCCCATCGGAATATAAATATGGAGTCCGGTAGCCCCAGAGGTTTTGCACACGTGAGGGATGTCTAATGGATCCAAGATGTGGTGAATTCCTTGAGCGACTTCAATGACATGATCAAATGAAATGCCTTCAGGATCCAAATCAAGGATTAAATAATCTGGATAATGCAAAGATTGCCTTCGAACATTAAAGGGATTTAATTCAATACATCCTAAATTGATTACATAGAGTAAACTTTGCTCATTATTGATGATAATATAGTGTACCTCTCTTTCTTCATGAGAGATGGTTTCTATTTGAACCCAATTGGGTGCATGAAGGAGATCTTTTTGATAAAAACCAGGCTGACCAATTCCATTTGGATAACGATGGAGCGTTTCTGGTCGATCTTTTAAATAGGGCAAAATTAAAGAAGATGCCGATCGATAGTACTCAAGCAAATCTCCTTTTGTATACCCTTCTTGGGGCCAATAAACTTTATCTAAATGCGTAAAAGATAATTCCGTATGGATGCTAGGTTTTATTTTTTGTTGTTTAGAAATGGAAGGAGTTTCTTGTAAAATTTTTTTGACTTTTACTTCCTCTTCTAGCACAACTTCTTGTTTTTTTTTATCTTCGCGAAGATCGATAAAAATCGCTTGTCTCATGATTTTTTCTTTTGTCCATTCAGCAAATTGGATTTCGCAAACTAGCTCAGGTTTTACCCACGTGGTTGGTTGATGAAGCTTGGGAGGAAAAGAAAAAGGGCAGGTTTCTTGAGGTTTTAAGAGATCACGCACATAAGTTAACGATTTTTGATCGAATCCACTGCCTGTATGGCCCACATAAAGCAATTCATTATCTTTGTAGACTCCTAAAAGTAGAGATCCGAAATGCTCTCTGGAACCTTTCGGAGTTGTAAAGCCACAAATAATTGCTTCTTGTCTTTGATGAGTTTTAATTTTTAGCCATTTTTTACTGCGCGTGGATTGGTAGGTACTATCAATTCTTTTAGCTACAATTCCTTCAAATCCAGCTTGAGAAGTCACTTTAAAAAAGGCTTTTCCTTCTTGAACCAAATGTTCACAAAAACGAATGCGGGGATTTTTTGGTAGAATTTGTTTGAGCAGCTCTTTCCGCTGTAAAAGGGTTAATTCTCGTAAATCGTTATTTTTTAGGTAGAGAAGATCGAACACGTAGTAAACTAAAAATCCTTCTTGGTTTTTTAGGTAATTTTGAACGAGTTGAAAGCTTGGTTGTCCATTTTCATTTAAAACGACAATTTCTCCATCTAAATAAGCATCGACTGTCATTTCATTTAAGGCTTTTACAATCGGATCAAATCGTGAGTTAAATGAAAGATGATTACGAGACCATAAAAAAACGGATTGGTTGTGAATTTGAGCTAGCGCCCTGTATCCATCCCACTTAATTTCAAATAGCCAGTCGGGATGGTCAAAAGGTTTATCGACCAAAGTGGCAAGCATGGGTTTGATTATTTGTGGCATGGTCGTTTTTTGGGTTTCTTTTTGAATAAGGATCGAATTACGCGTTTTTCTGGGATTTTTACCAGTTGTTTTTGGATCTGGAGAAATGATTCGTTGAGATAAAACAGATTCATTTTTTTCGAGAATGGATACTTGAGAAGCATACTCATCACTTTTCTTAATGAGTAACCATTGCTTGTCATCGCCTTGAAATCGAATAAGAGAAAATTCGCCTTTAAGTTTGTGCCCATTTAAAACAAATTTTAAATGTCCTTTTTTTAAACCTTGTCTTATGAATTGTTCGGACTCTTTTTGGGACTTTGCTCCTAGAGCTGAATAATTACCTTTATCCCAAACGATAACTTCTCCTGCTCCATAATTTCCTTTTGGAATAGTTCCCTCAAAATTATGATAAGAATAAGGATGATCTTCAACTTGAATGGCTAAACGTTTATCATTGGGATTGAGAGAGGGCCCTTTAGGAATAGCCCAACTTTTAAGAACTCCGTCTAATTCTAATCGGAAGTCATAATGTAAATGAGAGGCGTTGTGCATTTGCACGACGAACAAAAGGCTTTGAGAGGAATGTTCTTTAGTCTTTTCGTGTGGTTCAGTTGTCTCGTTAAAGTTTCGTTTATTAAAGTATTCTTTTAATCCCATATCACCTCCAAAATTATCTAAGCAATTTTTTTGTTGACGGTATCTATAAACTTTCTTTCAATATAGTCATAATATCTTTGACAAGAGTAAGTAATGTTGAGTTTTTTTGTGTGAACTTTTCTTTCCTTTGACTTTATCTGCAATAAAGTCTTTAAGTTCCTTTGTATACGTTATCCTAATAGTCTTCGTGATGAAAATGGGAAATGAGTTGATCAAGCGATGAGTTTCGGGGCTATTGCGACTTCTTTATTCGTATTTATCCCGCTTTCTAAAATATGTAAAACTATAGGATTTTCATTTCATTCAAGTAGCGCCATTGATTTAATACCAACAAATTCTCGTAAGGCTTAACGATAGCAATATATTCTCGATTATGTAAAACAAATTTTCTAAATCGAGAGTTTAGCGACGCAGATCCAAATGTGTTGTAGCTGCTAAGAATTTAAAATGCGCTAATCCAGCATCGGTGAGCTCATAGCAATTAGCCAGATCTAGATGCTGCAAAGCGACTAAGGGCCTCAAATGCACTAATCCTGCATCGGTAAGGTAAGAGCATTCACTCAAATTTAAATGCTGTAAAGCTACTAAGGACGTCAAACGTGCTAATCCATCATCGGTAAGTTTCCAGCATTGCATTAAATCTAGATGTTTTAAAGCGATTAAGGGTATCAAATGTGCTAATCCAGCGTCTGTGATATTTTCACAATTTGTTAAATTTAAATGTTGCAAAGCGACTAAGGGCCTTAAGTGCGCTAGTCCTGCATCGGTAAGTTTCCAACATCGCATTAAATCTAGATGTTTTAAAGCGATTAAAGGTTTCAAATGCACCAATCCTGCATCCGTGAGATCACAACCAATCAGATTCAAATGCTGTAAAGCGACTAAAGGGGACAAATGTGCTAATCCGACGTCCGTGATTCTGAAACATTCCGTTAAATCTAGATGCTGCAAAGCCGTTAAGGATGTCAAATGCGCTAATCCTGCATCCGTAAAATTCCAGCATCCTTGGAGATCAAGCAATTTTAAGTTTTTACAATTTTTTAAAGCTAAGAGATGAGCATCTGTTAAGTCAGCATTGTTTGAAAAATTGAGTGCTTCTATCTCATTCGAGAAGTGATTTATAATCCTTTCAAACTCTGCTAACTGAGAGGTCTGGTTTAATAAGGTGCTCACAACGGTAAACTCTAAATAGCTTTTCAAAGGGTTTAATCGACATTGCTGCGCAAAATTTAAAAGCTCTTTTAATCCGAATAAACTCTCTTTAGTGGAGCTAAAGGGTTCAAGTCTTTGTGATTTGTACCCATCAATTAACTGCTCTTCTAAGTTTTTCACTACTTCCGTTAATTCATAATAATCGGCTAGTTGAATAGAAGAAGGAATCTCTTCCAAAGGAACTTTAACGTTAGCATCCATGACGCAATTCAGCAGATGCATAAACTCCTTTTGTGTCAAAGCGAGAGGATGTTGCAGGGTTTCTTGAAAATTTCCTGACCAAAGAGTCTTAAAATAAAGGGATTTTTCTCTTAACATGGCTAACTGAGAATGAGAAATAGTCAGAAAAATTCCTTCTTGAAAACTTAGTTGAAGTTCTTCAGATGAAGATGAAAGATCGGGAACTTGAATCATTGGCGCATTAGTTTTTTCTAGATTATCCAAAGAATTGGCTAAGGAGTTAACTTCATCTCTAGGAGAATCGCTAACTTCTTGAGATTGATAGTCAGAAGGGGTCATTGTATTGACAGGATAACTATAACTTAGGTTAGAAATATTCAAAATGACCATCCAAATGAGTTAAATAAATTTTAATTGATAGATATTTTAACAAAATGACATATAGCTAAAAATCATTGCAAGAGTAACCTGAATTTTGGCTTTTCAGCTTAACTTTGTAAATGCTGCTAATGTCTTCCGTTGCCGAAACCTTGCCGAAAGGGATTTTTGGGAAGCTAGTTGTTGACAAGAGGGGTTATTTCGAAAGCACTTTCACAGTAAATAATTCATTAAAAAATATTTCTTAGATTGAATAGACACACCACAGAAATGCCGAACCAACCTAAAAAGCCATCCATTAACTTAGCAGAACAACATCGCCTATTATTAAAGGCTACCTAAAAATCCAACATTCAGGTTAATTTTATTAAATAGCACCCCAAAGAAGAAGTGTAATTATTAGAATGTTTAGGACTTTTTGACACGAGCAAGAGCCAGACCGTCTAATCTTCCTTCTCGTACAAGAGTGGGAATGAGGACTGTTTCAAGTTTTGGATGAACAGCCAAATAATCATTAAAAGCATAAATGGTTTGAGCTTCTTCGTGATTTGGGTAACCGACATGCTTACCTTTCGGGATGAGATTATCAATTAAAATCAATGAACCAGGTTGAGATAAATGAATAGCCCAATCTAAATAAAGGACATTGTTTTCTTTATCTGCATCAATAAATACAAAGTCAAAAGAGGCTAAATTCTCCGTTGCAATTTGAGCTAATAAATCTACCGCATAGCCTTGCCGAATTTTAACGAGGTGACTTAACTCAGCTTTATGGAGATGCTCTTGAGCAATTTGGCAATACTGGGGGTTGGCTTCGATTGAAATCATATATCCTGTTTCTGGTAATGCTCGAGCTAACCAAACTGTACTATATCCACCCAATGTGCCAATCTCTAAAATATGTTTAGCTTGCAGAGTTGAGGCTAAAAAATTAAGGAGCTTACCTAGATAAATAGGAATTTGAATGGAAGGAAGGCCTTTAATAACCGAGTTTTGACGTATGTGATGTAAGACCGCATCTTCTTGTCCAAACCGTCTGTCTAAATACTCTCTTAACTCTTCAGGATTTGGATGATTTTTATTCATGGAACAGTCTCAAATTTAACTTCATATAAGTAAGGCCATAATTTTCCAGTTAAGTAAAATGTGTGAGTTAACTCATTGTAAGCAATGCCATTTAAAACGGATTCGTATCCAAGACTTTGTTTGATTTTTTTAGGTAATAATTGAGAGGCATTAATGATACCATTGACGATGCCTGTCTTTTTATCTAATCGGATGATATAATCTGCATTCCAGACATTTGCATAAATATACTTTTCCACGCAGATGAGATCATTCAAAAACTTCACGGGTTGTCCATTCCAGGTAACTGGGATCGTTTTTTCAATGGTAAAATCCCGGGGATGACGTTTCACGAGTTCAGAAGATCCATTACTCATATAAAAAGAATCATCTTCTTTATCATAGCAAAGACCCCAACCCTCTCCTTCATAAGTGATTTGCCGTATTAAACGAATAGGATTTATTTGATAAATAAGAGCAATTCCTTCTTTCCAGGTCAATTGGATAAGTTCTTGATGGTTTAAAGTAATACCTTCTGCAAACAGGTGACGAGGAAGCAAATACTTTTGAATTGTTTGTCCTGTTGAAGGATTTATTTCTTTTAAACAAGATTGTCCGTAAAGCCCAGTGCTTTCATATAGTTTATTTTGATAGAATACTAACCCTTGGGTAAACGCATTTGTATCGTGTGGGTAGGTTTGAACAATGACTAGATTTAATATTTCAACTTTTTGATTATCAAAACTGTATAGAGAAAATTTCCATAATAGAACTAAAATAATTAAAAATTTTTTAATATAAAAATTTATTTGTTTTGTTTTGTTTACTTTTCTATTTTTAGGGTGTGGAATGGTAATTTCATCTGTTTTCATATCGTTTTTAATAGAGCCGCCTGTTTAATGAATGCCATTTAACAAAAACTTCTTCACATTGTTTTGACGAATCTGGATCAAATATAGCTAGAACCTCTCTTTTTTCCGGGGGTAGCAATAATTGTTCGTAAAAAAAAGCGTCGTCAAATCCATATTGGGCAGCACACTCTTTTTTTACACCTATATACACTTTTTCAATTCGAGCCCAATAAATAGCTGCCAAGCACATGGGACATGGTTCTGCGGTCGTAAATAATGTACATCCTGATAAAATGTGAGTCTTTAAACGACGAGCAGCTTCGCGAATACAATTCATTTCTGCATGGCAAGTTGGATCCTGTTCTTTCAACACAGTATTATGTGTGACAGCAAGTATTTGGCCTTGTTTGTCGACAATACAGGCTCCAAATGGGCCACCCTCATCTTTATCAATTCCTTCATAAGCACTTTCAATAGCACGCCTCATATAATCAAACATATCTTCATTCTCGAATTAAAAAAATTAATGATGAAAATCCTTAGTTTGACTAAGGTTCTCTCTATTCCTCTATATTTAGACATTTTCTTAATGATATTTTAACATATTTTTAATCAATATTTGATTAACAGCTGTTAATTTACAATAGTATTTGATTAAGTTTAAAATATTGATTTTTCTTATATCTAAAAGTAAAAATAGAGATTAAACAAAAGTTACATAATGAAAAATATATATATTTTGCTCTTTCTATTTAGCTTAGGGGTAGTAGCGCAGTCATTTCTCTATCAACACCAACCCACTTTATTTCCCATTGTTGACGCTCCTTTAAATTCTGAAAATCACTTACCAAAAAAATGGAGAAGCACAAAGCAAATTTCTCAATTAGTTGGAAATTATGCTAATTTAAAAGGTTTGACTCAACTTCATTTATCTGGTAGTGGGCAATTTTCTCAAGAAGATTTAGAAAATATGTCTCGAGAAATCAAGGGGAAAGCGTTTGTTCTTGATTTAAGAGAAGAATCACATGGTTTTATCGATGGAACACCTATCAGTTGGACTGATGGCTTGAACTATGGTAATGTGGGTAAAACTCTTCGTCAAATCGAACTAGATGAGCAAAAACGATTGAAATTAACAGCTCAAAAAGGATCTATTATTGTTGATTTATCAAAAGATTTAGGCGAGAATTTTCAAAAATTTTTTGTTAGGGAAGTGAAGACAGAGAAAGAATTAGTAGAATCTTTTGGCTATACATATATTCGTTTGCCAATCACAGACCATCATCGACCGGTTGATTCTGTTGTCGATCAATTTATTGAAATTGTTCTAAGCCTTCCTGCTGATTCTTGGATTCATTTACATTGTAAAGGAGGAAAAGGGCGTACAACAACCTTTATGACTTTATATGATATAATGCATAATGCTCAAACTGTCGGATTGAATGATATTTTGTCTAGACAAACATTGTTAGGTGGAGCAGATCTTGTTCAAGCCGAAAAAAATGAAACTTATAAACAAAAACCTGCCAAAGATCGTATCGAGTTCATTCGAGCTTTTTATACTTATTGCCGGGAGGTTCCCAATTTTGAAATGACTTGGTCTGATTGGGTTCATCAAAAACAATTAGTTGCCTATCAGACTTCTTCTTCTAACTAATTATTTCTAAGTCAAAATTATCGAAGCATCTCAAAAAAAATTTAAAGTTATTCAATTTTCTAATTCGTCTAAAAATTTTTGTTTAAATATCTTATTAAAAAATATTAACTATAAATGAGAAAAACATTTAATTTTTTTTAATTTTAATTTTTATAATATACATAATAACAATTAATTATTAATAGAGTTTGATTTATGGATTATTATGATTTATTAGCTATAGCTACATCGGCAGAAAAAAATAGCTTTGTGGTTAAATTCGCTGCATTATGTGACAAAATAGGATTATTACAATTTCGACAGATCCGGCATTTTTTTTCTATCAGCTTTACTAATATTCAGAAAATCAATGAGTATTTTATTCAAAAACATCAAGATTTGCGCCGAATTAAAATAAGTAAAATTGCTGGAGAGGACGAATGGAATAGAATGTGTAAAAGGTGGAAGGTGTCTATTTACAAACACGATCACCTTATTATCATGCTTGACCAATTATTTAAGCACCGGATGGAAGGCTCTCCCCATGTTGCTTCACCAAATAATGCAGACTTGCAAAGGAAACTTGCGTCGATTAATCCCGATTTATTTCAATGGGGTGTAGAAACATTAAATAAACGTACTCAACTAATGCAAGATCATTTAGCTCATATTCCTGGCTATAAACAAATTGAAAATCAGCTTCAAATCGATGGAGTGACTTATCAAGTTGTAACTTCAGAAGTCACTCAATTTGCAGAACCTGAAAAACCTCTTGTTTCCTGTGGTTCATCTGCAAGCAGAGAAATGATTTTATTAGATCCTCAAAATTCTCCTGTACTCAATGACAAATACAATCAATTTGAACAATTGATTATGAAGTTTATGCGAGCTAAAGGTAAGCCTAATCTTTCTCCTAAAGAGCTTTTGATACTCACAAATTATTTTATGTCTACTATTGTCTTTCCTAAAGATTCATTGGCGAATGAAAAAATTAACAAGCTAGTAACCAATTCTCAAAATGATGCTGCTATATATAAAATCAATTCCCAACCTTGTATTCCTATTGATGTATTTATTGTTAATCAAGTAGGGGTCTGCCGGCATCATTCGCTAGTGGCTGCTTTCTTTTTAGATAAATTTATTCAAACTCATCCTGATATTGGTTTCACTGGCAAGGTTCAAATTATGCGTGACGAGCTTGTCAAAGATAATCGAGTAATCGGAGCCCATGCTTGGATAACTTTGGGCTTTAACAATGATCAGATTTTGTTACTAGACTCTTTAAATGGATTTTTAGGGGATTTAAATGAGGAAAGTTTTCAGAAAAAAATCCGAAAAGTATTCGGAGACAAAGCGATTCGTCACCAATTAGAAAAAGCAAAACGAATGTTGCAAAAAGGCAATGGTGAAAGAGTGGTTAATTAATTCAATACAGCCACAGTCTAGAAAAGTTTTCTAATTACCAATAAATTCGCCAAGTTCCATCTGCCCGGATCGCATGTCCTTGTAAAGTGATGCGACAATCAGACTCATTAAATCCTTTGGCTGGAGCAATTTGGTGGATAAGCAAACCGTTATGTAAGACCATTTTTCCGACTTCATACTCTATATAATGGCTTGGAATGTCTTTAACAGCTTGCGCTGGATTTAAAAGATCTTGCGGATCGTAGGGTTTATCCCAATAATTTAATCCACCTCCTTGTTGAGGTAAGGCAAGAGCTAAAGTAAAACTTAAAGGGTTAGACCAATCTACTTCTTTGTAATGGCTCCAATTTGCTTGTTTAAATTGAAGATCGAAATGGATTTTGCCACCTTGTTTAACAAATTCTGGGCAAGATAAAAAAATATGAAAACCAGGGAGTGCAAGAGAAGACTCATACATCACGTCGCTTTTTAATTCTTTTTTTAAAATGTCTAAGATCCGATCATATAAGTCTGAAAAATGAAGCATGAGAAAAAGATTATTAGATTCAATTTTTTTATCGTAAACTGTAAGTTCGATGTTTTTATCTAAATAAAGGGCAGCACCCAAGGTGTAAAAACGTTCTTGCCTTTTGCTCCAAAAAAAACGCAATTTTTCAATTTTATGTAGTATAGCTTCTGTTTCTGTTGAATTTAAAACAGGGATAGGTAACAGCATAAAGTTTCCTTTGTAGAATTAATCTAAATATCTAGAGACCATTCTGAATAAATTTTTACGACTAATAAGAAGTTTTTTAGAGAGACACGAATTGTTTGTTTTTTCCAATATCTGGTATAAGGATTACTTTTCTTCTTTAGGTCTTTTTTATGTTTACTATCATTTCAAAAAAGTTTCCATTCATTTACAAAAAAAATTTATTATTATTATTTTTTTTGTTTGTTTCATTAAAGGCAGAAAATACTGTTCCTAAGCTTGAAGATTTAACTTTAGAAGAAAAAATTGGTCAATTATTAATCGTTCATTTTCGAGGGGAAGATTGTAATAAAGAAGCTCTTCAAATGATATATGAAGCTCATGTAGGAGGAATTATTTATTATCCATGGTCAAATGGTTTAAACTCTCCTCTTCAAATACAACATTTAAGCGCCCATTTACAAGCTGCGGCATTTCAAAAAAAAAATAAAATCCCTTTATTAATTTCAGTGGATCAAGAAGGGGGAGTTGTCAATCGTTTAACCAAAGGGATGACTCTCTTTCCTGGTAACTATGCTTTAGGTCAAACGAAGGATCCTCAATTAGCCTTTGAGTATGCGAGTGCGTCAGCAAATGAACTTCTAGCGATGGGAATCAATATGAATTTGGCTCCTGTTATAGATGTCAACACGCAACCTTGTAATCCAGTCATTGGAATTCGCTCTTTTAGTACTTGTCCAGATGAAGTTGTTCGATTTGGTTCAAAAGTAGTTGAAGGATTTAACAAGGCTGGATTGATTGCAACTCTAAAGCATTTTCCTGGCCATGGTGATACAAATTCCGATTCGCATCATACTTTGCCTATCGTTGACAAAACGCTTGTTGAATTAGAAAAAGTCGAACTTGTTCCCTTTAAAGCCCTCGCTTCTCAAACACCTGTTGTCATGACTGCTCATTTGCTTGTTCCTGCACTTGATGCTTTGAATTGCGTAACATTTTCGAAATCTGCGATTGATGTTCTAAGAAAAGAGGTCGGAGAAAAAGGAATCATTTTAACAGATTCGCTTGTCATGCAAGGGGTGTTGCAAGATGGCAAAACTGTAGAAGAAGCTGCTTTAAAAAGCTTACAAGCAGGGCATGATCTCTTACTACTAGGAGGTAAACGACTTTTAAATGAGTCTAGCGAGTTTGAGTTGGAAGCTAAAGACGTTTTAAAAATTCACCAATTTCTTGTTAATGCAGTTAGACAAAATCTTATTTCTGAAGCGAGAATTGATATCTCGGTAAAAAGGATTCTTGCTCTTAAGGAATCCTATCATCTTTTTCAATCAAAAGAAGAGGATTTACAATTGAGGAGGAGAGAACTTTCTCTTCAAAAAAATCAAGCTTTGGCAAAAAAAATTGCAGAAAAAGCCTTGAGTAATCTAAATGAAGATTTAAAAATTTCATTTCAGAATCCAAGGATTACTTTAATTGCACCTGACATTTTAAAAGAAGAATTAAAAAAAACAGATTGGTTAACATCTAATCAAAATGTGCAAGTCATTTTGTTTGACGCCAATTTAAAAGAATTTCAAACCGTTTTGGAAAAGTGTCAAGAAATTAATGTTTGTGTATTCTTTTTTTACAATCATAAAAAATATCCGAATCATTTAGATTTCTTCAACTTTATTAAAGCTCATAAAAATAGCGAAATGATCGCTGTCGTTGTTGCCGATTCCAATATCCAACATGATTTGGCAGATGTGACCCTATATACTTACAGTCCTTGCGCGGTTTCACTTCAATGTGCTAAAGAATATTTAATGACAATTTTTGAAGAATAAAAGGAGAAAATGAAAGAAGTATTGTTGCGTCTATTACTTTTAATGTTTTTCATCTCTTTTAATTGTTCTGGTTTGGCAGTAGTCATTAATCCTGCTTTTTCAATTAATCCTGATGAAGCCCAAAAAATGGGAATGCTAATTTGGAAAAACGAATGTGGGGCTAAGCAAGAAGGTCTTACAAGTTGGAATAAAGGAGAGGAATTTGCATCAGTTGGAATAGGTCATTTCATTTGGTATCCACCTGGGAAACAAGGTCCTTTTAAAGAAATGTTTCCTTCTTTATTAATTTACTTACAAAAGCACGGAATCCTTTTACCCGAATGGTTAAAGGTAGCGCAAGGATGCCCTTGGCAAACACGTCAAGTCTTTTTGGATGCCCAAGAAAGTACTAAAATGAAAGAATTTCGTCAATTATTAGTCGATCACATTGATTTGCAAATTTGTTTTATGGTTGAAAGGCTTTCTTACGCTCTTCCTATTTTACTTAAACATGCAAAACTTGAAAAACAAGATCAAATCTCTAAACAATTTCATCGTTTAGCTCAAACTTCTAATGGATTGTTTGTCCTTCTTGATTATCTCAATTTTAAAGGAGAGGGAATTTCTTTTCAGGAATGCTACCAAGGGCAAGGGTGGGGATTATTGCAAGTATTGGAAAGAATGCAAGGAAGCGAACAGGGAAAAGTTGCTATTGAAGAATTTGTATGTGCCGCAAAAGAGATACTCAAATTAAGAGTTCAAAATGCTCCCATTGCAAGAGGTGAGCAGCGCTGGTTAAAAGGTTGGTGTAATCGAATTGATTCTTATTTACAAGTTTCACTAAAATAAAATTTTTTTTCTAAACTAGAATCGTATAAAAAAATGTTTTTTAAGAAGTCTATTGACGACTATCCTGGAGTCTGTTTATTATAGAAGCACTTAATATGTAATCTCAGAAATAAAGTGATAAATTCAAACATTAATTGAGAATTTATTTTTTATCATGGGTTATCTCTAGTTTAAATTTTGAACCCTCATAGGTATAAAATGGCCAACTCTGTAGATCTTAGCCACGTTGATGAATCAACTAATTTCCTAATTAAAAATTGGAGTGTTGCTTTTCAAGTGTTAGCAGCTTCTTTTTTTCTTGCTCTCTGTGCTCAAATAAAAATTATACTTCCATTTACGCCGATTCCATTAACAATGCAAACGCTAGCGGTGATGATAATTGGAGTCACACTAGGAAAGAGAAATGGGGTATGGGCGATTTTAGCTTACTTTGCTGAAATAGCGGTTGGTATGCCAGTTTTATCCAATTTCGAAATGAATCCTCTGGTTTTCTTTGGTCCTAAAGCTGGGTATATTTTTGGATTTCTTGCCCAAGTTTATTTAATGGGATGGGCTGTAGAAAAAATGAAAAAACATCACATTCAGTTTCTCGCTTTAATGGGTTTTGTGGCTTGTATTACGCAACTTGCGATTGGAGTATTAGGTTTAGCTCCTTTTGTGGGTTGGAAAAATGTGATAATGATGGGATTTTATCCTTTTATCGGGGGTGAAATGTTAAAAATTTTCTTACTTTGTATATTTCTTAAAACTTTAAGAAAGCCTATTTGATAATAAAATTGGGACCCTTCAAGCCTTTCTTATTTAGTTGAAATAAAAAAGGCTGTGGGTCATTTATTTCCTAGAAATCGAGCAATGTATCGTTGACTCTAAATATTATGCTATTATAAAATAAATTATCCGCCGTTTTTGTTTTAGCGTCTATTATAGATAAAATAAAAAAGAGAAATTTTAAATTAAGGATGTTATATGCAACGAAATAATCTATCCCGTTTTAGGCCGTTAATTAATTCCTCTTCTTTAATTTTTCTTCATCATTCCCACCCTTGTTTTCATTAAAATTCTTGTGAATTTCGTTTGTTTTGTTAATTAAAATTTTCCATTCAAATTTTAAATGTTTTTGAAAGCGTAAAAATTTAAAAATAGATTTAAAAAATCTACTTGTAAATTTTTAAAGTTCTTATTCCATACAAGTTTTTTTATGACAGGCACCAAATGAATACGTCTATTTTTATTAGTCTTGTAGTGATTATCCAAATTATCTGTTTCTTAGCAGGGAAAAAAGCCACACAAAATTTAAAAAATCAACAAGATTATTTTTTAGCAGGAAAAGATGTTTATTTTTTTCCTTTATTGATGACTTTTATTGCCACCCAAATTGGAGGAGGATTGATTTTAGGGTCGGCAGAAGAAGCATACCGTTATGGTTGGGGAGTGTTATTATATCCTCTCGGATCATGCTTAGGGTTTGTTTTATTGGCAATGGGAATTGGAAAAAAAATGGCTCAGTTTCAAGTTTCTACTGTTGCTCAACTATTTGAGATTGTCTATCAATCGAAATTTTTAAAACAAATAGCCTCTCTTCTTTCCATAGTTTCCCTCTTTATGATTTTAGTTGCACAAGTCATTGCTTCTAAAAAATTCATGGTCAGTATGGGTGTCGACCAACCTGTGTTTTTTATGGCTTTTTGGGGATTAATTATTATTTATACCGTGATGGGTGGTTTGAAAGCAGTTGTTTCCATTGATATTATTCAAGCATTATTTTTTATCTGTGTGTTTGTTGGAGGTTTTTTCTTTGTTTTGATCAGCCAAGAATCTACATGGGCGCTCTCTTGGAAAAATGGTTTTGATGCTTTTGCGGGAGACCCTTATGCATCTAAACTCAGTGGATGGCTATTAATGCCTCTACTTTTTATGGTCATAGAACAAGATATGGCACAACGATGTTTTGCAGCAAAATCCCCAAGCATTGTCACAAAAGCTGCGGCTTGTGCGGCTATTTGTACATTTGGAATTAGTATTATCCCTATTTTTTTTGGAGTATTAGGAAAGCAAATGGGTCTTTCTATTCCCAGTCATTCTAGTGTTTTTATAGAAGTTTCTAAAACAATCACCAATCCCACCTTTGCTGCTTTTTTAGGATGTGCTGTGCTGATGGCTATTATTTCAACAGCCATTTCTCTTCTCAATGCAATCAGCTCGAATTTAAGCCAAGATTTTGACTTTGTCACTTTAGACAAAGTGGATGGGGTTAAAATTTCGAGATTATTAACAACGGCTATAGGGGTGGCCGCATTTCTTGCCTCATTTGGTTTTGGCGAAATTGTTGATTTGTTAATACAAAGCTACGAACTATCTGTTTATTGCTTATTTGTACCTGTTTTTGCGGCTATGTTTAATAAAAAAGGATCTTCATCTGCAGCTTTTTTAGCGATGGGATTTGGTGCGATTGGATTTTTTCTTTTTCGTGATTTACAAATAAATTTTCTTAAAGAAATGTCAAGTATTGGCTTGTCCGCAATTGGAATGGGTCTCGGTTTTTTTTGGGATAAAAGGCAGGTGAAATCTCAAGTTTTTTAATCGTGGGAGGCTTTTTTCTCCCTGCTTTTTAAGGTTAGAAGCCAGCTTTATTTCTTAGATAATAATTTACCTTAACTACCTGACAAATTTGTGAGACGGTTAAATTTCCCTATACAAAGTGATTAGATATCTTGTAAAAGAAGGTATGGATAAGCTGAATTGGAAATTTTCCTGCTGAAAGTTGAAATTTTTGCTTTTGTAAATCAAAAGAGAAACTCTAATTGAAGGTAGGATATTCTAGGAGGAACGTATGGTATTTTTACAAAGATTAGGAACGTTTATTTTTTGCTTTAGCAGTTACTTTCTCTTCTCTTTATCTGCAGAAACGCAATCGCAAAAAATTGATGATGAAAAATGGGAAGAAAAAAGAGAAGAATGGTGGCAGCAACAAAAACGAGATCAAGAAAAAAAAGAAGAGATTAAACGCGTGCAAAAACAAGTTGATGAAGCACGGCAGGAAGATCAAAGAATTCAAGAAAAGATGGATGAGTTACATCGTGAAGAGTTAAAAGTACAAGCCAACGTGGATGCTTCTCAACGTCAACAAAAACGCGTTCAACAAAGAAGGGATGCTGCAAATCGACAACAACAACGAGTCGTCAATCAAATGTTTCAAAATAAGCAATTAGACGACCGTCTTTATGAGCAAAGACGAGAAGATAGAAGGCGTGCAGATTCTAAAAGATAAGAAAAACACATCTTTTTTAACGCTTTAGCAAAGCTAAAAAACGAGTTTCCTATTTTCAGAGTCTATCGATAGATAATTTGCTTTCTGCTATCTTGTCTATATGCTGCCGTTATCCCTAAATAATAAGTGATAAAATATTCAGATTAAACTTCTTAGCAATTTATTATTCTTTTATTTATGGCACTTCGAAAAATCATTCACATAGATATGGATGCTTTCTATGCTTCTGTTGAAATGCGAGATGATCCTTCATTAGTTTTAAAGCCAATCGCGGTAGGGGGTGATCCAGATAAACGAGGAGTTATTGCAACAGCCAATTATTTAGCTCGTAAATTTGGAGTACGCTCTGCTATGCCCTCTTGGAAAGCTAAACAGCTTTGTCCAGATCTAATTATTTTATTTCCTGATTTTGATAAATATAAACGAGAAAGTAAAGCTATTCATGAGATTTTTCATCTATTTACAGATTTGATAGAACCTCTTTCTTTAGACGAAGCTTTTTTAGATGTGACAGATGTAGATGCCTTAAGAGGCAGTGCAACGTGGATCGCGCAAGAGATTCGGCAATTAATTTGGAAGGAAAGAGGATTAACCGCGTCTGCTGGAGTAGCTCCTAATAAATTTTTAGCTAAAGTGGCAAGTGATTGGCATAAACCAAATGGTCAGTTTGTGTTAACACCTAAAGAAGTTGATGCTTTTATGGTCCATCTTCCTGTTGAGAAGATTTTTGGAATTGGCCATGTCATGGCAAAAAAATTACACAGTTTAGGATTAATGAATTGCGGGGATTTACAGACACTTGACATGACAACTTTGCAAAAACTTTTTGGAAACCGTGCTTGGAATCTTTATGAGCTATGCCGAGGAATTGATCATCGTTTTGTCATATCAGATCGTATTCGAAAGTCATTAAGTGTAGAGTCCACATTTTTGGAAGATTTAAATAATTTGGAGCTTTGTTATCAAGAGATTCCAAATTTGATAGAGAAGTTGATGATTCGATATGAGAAAATTTCTAATCAATATTATAAAAAAAAACCTTTTATCAAGATCAAGTTTGCAGATTTTACAACTACTACGGTCGAAAATACTTTTTTTAAAACATTTGATTTAGAAACTTATCAAACGTTAATTCGAATAGGATGGGAAAGAAAAAAAGCGCCTGTTCGACTTCTGGGACTCGGAATGAGTTTAAGTCTTGAAGAAGAGATTCAATTAACACTTTTTTAATGGCTATTTTAAAGAGTTATCGTATAGATCATTTCTTTCTTTAATTTAAAAAATTTGCCTTAAAAGCCATCAAAGAGGATAAAAAGGGGGAGGGGAGTATTTTTATCCTGAAAACTTTAAATTAAAAAAATGAAAAATCAGACAATTAAAAACTCGTAGGCAAAGGTTTAGTCATATCTCACTTTCTTTTTACTTCTGTATCCGTTGCGATTGAACATCCTGAAAATGGCAGATCAAATTTCAGTTGCCATTTAGATGCTTGTTAATGATCGATCAGAATGCTCAAGTGACCTGTGTAATACTTGTTTGCCGAGGGATGGTTTTTAGTGTGGGGGAGATCACCATTTGATTATTAAAAAATTGCTCGTAGACTCAGACAATCAAAGAAATTGGTTATGAAAATCCCGAGTTAGGATTCGATTATCAATCTTGTGGCGTAATAACCTCTCTCAGTAAGCAATCCCAAGATATTGCCCAGGTCGCGTTAATGAAGCATTTGGTTCTTTTCTTACCAGGAACAAGGGGCCGGGAAATCAGAGGATTATGTATGGCTATGCTCTTGTAAGTAAACTGTGCATGAAGAGACAAAAGAGAAAGCTAAAATATTTATGACCAGATGCCAAATCTCAAGTGACTCTTGAATATGATCAAAATCATTAACCGATTCGAATTCATATCATTGTTATTTCAACCCGACATTTTGAGGAAGTTAGACAAGAGGAGCTAATTTTAGATATAAAGCAACTCATTCGAGATGTTGTACCCTCTTATCTCATCGATGAAAATACTCTTTTTTATTAATTCAACAGGTCGTTTCGTGATAGGAGGGTCCGCAAGTAATCGTGATTTAACAGGTCGAAAAATTGTTGTAGATACTTATAAAAGAAGGGGAAGGTATGGTGGTGGCGCATTTTCGAGAAAAGTTTCCTTTAAAGTCGATCGTTCCGCTTGTTATGCTGCGCGTTATATAGAGTAAAATGATTGTGGCTGCTAAATTGGCTCGACGTTGTGAAGTGCAGTTATCCTATGCCATTGAAATTCTTTACCCTATCTCGATAAAAGTAGATACTTTTGGTACGGGAACTGTCAGTGAAGCAGAGTTGAATCGCATTATTCCTCTAATTTTCGACTTGACTACAAAAGGAGTTATTCAAATGCTTAATTTAAAGCGTCCCATTTATCGTCAAAAAGCTTACGAAGGTCATTTTGATCGTGAAGGATCTGACTTTACCTGGGAAAATAGATCGTGTTGCTTCCTTATTAAACAAAATTAATTAAAAATAATTAATTTTATTTTTAAATTTAAATGTAATAATTTTTTTTAATTTAATTAGAAAAGGGAAAAATTATGTGTTCAGTGACTTCAATCTCTGAGTATGCTCAGGAAATTCATCTTGCTCTTCCTTATAATCAGCCACGAATTCAAGAGTTATTAGAAACTAGTTATTCTGAAATTTTAGCTAAATTTTATGAAATTTTTACTCGGTTCCCTAAAAAGTTTTCCGAATTAACCGATTTGTACGAAGAAAATAATGAACGTGTTATCTTAATTAAAAAAAGACAAGTTTTGTCTGTTCCTGAAGAAAAATTATATCGCGCGCTTAAAAAGCTAGTTTCAATCTCAATAAGGACAACTATCCCCTTGGGGGAAATTTCTCAACCTAGTCTGTTTAATTCTCTAAAAACTATAAAAGACAGCGAATCACAAAATGAAGGAGAACTTAAGCTAAATGTTTTGCCAGTAGAGATATTAGAACAAATTTTTTCTTATGAAAAAACATGGAATAAACTCGGTCAAATTGGCTTAGTTTGTAAAAAATTTCATAGTATAGTCACAGAGCCCTTATTTTTAAGAAAATTTTTTAATCAGTACCCCCATCAATTTTCAACGATTCGAACCAATAGCTTGAGCCGCCGTTTACTTGATTGGACAAATTACCTTCCTTCCTCTTTTTTTCCTCGACAAAACAATCTCTCTGATGGCGATTTGCAAAGTCTAGCAAGACATACGGTAAAGCTTGAAAATTTAGCGTTGAACGGGGGAACTTATACTCCAAAAGGACTTGCAAATTTACTTCAACAGTCACCCAATTTGCAAACATTAGAATTTTATCATCATCCCTCACTGTCCTTTGATGATTATATTGCTATTATTTGTTTATATGCCCCACAAATCAAAAATTTGAAAATCATCGATTGTCACATTTCCGACCTGTCTTTACTTGAGCTTGCACTTTCAGAAATTAAATTAATTCATTTTGAATGTTGGGATAGCTCAGGGAAAGGGTCTTTGACTGATTACGGACTATATCCTTTAATGAAAAAAAAAAGTTGTCTAGAAAAATTATCCCTCACAGGTTTTCCTCTGGTTACTCAAGAGTCTCTTTTTACCCTTACAAGTCACATCAAAACTTTAAATTTTACTAATTGCGGTGCTGTTAATCATCGGTTATTAGATGCTATTGCAAGTCGCTTAACCCAATTAGAAGAATTGGAGTTAGGGTTTCTTCCTTGTTCTAACCGCTCTAGCGATACTCAACGCATGCAACAAGCTTTCTCGAATGTTGCTCAAAACTGTCAACAATTAAAAAAAATTAAAATTAGCGATTGTTTTTTTTTAAATGATGAAACAATAAAAGAAACCTTAAACAAATGGCTTAATCTTCAGCATCTTGAACTTTATCGAAGCATTCCTATGACAAAAACTTTTTTGGCGCAATTAAAGTCTTTAAAAAATTTAAAAGTTTTTAAATTTGAAAATCCATATCATTCGCCAGGCGAATTTTCAATCGAACCCCATGATTTTAAATGTTTAGAGACATTAAAATTAACAAATTGCCTAATCGATGAAAAAGAGTTAATTGCTTTTCTCAAAGCTAAAAGCTCTTCAGAAGCATCATCTTTAAAACGTTTATGCTTATTTAATACAGGATATATTAGTCAGCAACTATTAGAAGCCTTAGGAGACTATTGCCCAAAATTAAAAGTCGTCGAGCTTGAACAGGACAAATTAATGGCTAAACACGCCATAATTAATGATGAGGGGATTCAAAAATTAACCAAACGTTGTCGTTTTCTTAAAACCTTACATATCAAATCTCCTAATCCTTCTTGGAATTTTACGGATCAATCTTTGATGTATCTCAGTGCTTGCTCAAAGTTAGAACAATTAACTCTCAGTCACTTGCATTCAATCTCTAATAATAACGATAATATCCGGATTTTTCATCTCCATTGTCTGCATTTGAATCATTTAGGAATTCCTTTTCATCAACTGGAAGAGCCTCATCTTACAAATTTATTAGAAAGATATAGTGAGCAGTTACTCTCATTAGATATTCAAGCAATGCCCAACTTAAGAAAAAAATTAAAATGGAAGTTTTCCCATCTCCGCTCACTTACAACAGACTATCAAAATTTAACCATAGCGACCATCTCTTTTCTTCAATTATCAGCTCCCTCACTACAACTGATTAATATCAAAAATCAAGAAGGTTTTATGCAACACCACCCATTTTCTGCGTATTTGAATCAACTAAATAATTAACGTTATTTATCCACGTTGACGAAAACTTAATATTTCTTGGATAATAAAAACATGAATCTACCTGTTTTTAGTGCGCTGCAGATCACTGCTTTACTTTCTGAGATACGTCAACAATTGATTGGACTTTCTTATTTTATTTGTCATTCCCATAAAACAACCCAATTTTTTCTTCAATTTAAAAAGGAAAATAACGTCAAAACCCTTTTTTTAAGTTTTCAGACCCCTTTGATATGCTTTTATTTAACAGAACAAAAAATTTTTCCTCTTGCAAACTTGATGGAAAATTCTTGGCAACATTATTTATCAGAGGCAATTCTGGTAGAGATTGAACAATTAAATCAAGATCGTATTTTGAAATTTGGCTTTAGAAAAAATCAAAGCCAATTTTCCCTTATATGCGAGTTTTTTACGAAACATCCTAATTATCACCTTTTAGATGGACAGGGAAAAATTTTATATTCTCTTTATCCTGTATCAAAAAAATTTTATCAATTACCCTTTCTTTCTCCTTTACAGGTACAGCCTTCTGTCGTTTTAAAAGATTCTAAACAGCTAGAAGAAATTTATAAAAGAGCTGAACAGGAATGGTTTTTTCAACGAGAAAAGTTGGCGTTGGAAAAAGATTTAAGAAAGGGCATAAAAAAACTTCAAAAAAAACGAGAAAACTTATTAAAAGCAGAAAGAGAGTGCCTTGATTGGGAAACCATTCAACATGAAGGAGAACTTTTAAAGTCTTCTTTCTCTCAACTTAAAAAAGGAATGTCTCAATTAACGCTTTGGGATTGGTTAAAAAACCAAGAAGTATGTTTAAAGCTTGATCCAGAGCTCCTTCCTAGTGAACAACTCAAATATCGCTTTAAAAAAGCTAAAAAACTTCGAATAGGTTTACCACATTTAGAAAAACAACTTCTCTACGTCGATCAAGATTTACTTACGCAAGTCGATCAATTAAATAGGCTGCAAAAAACGACCAGGATTGAAGAATTAAGTTCTTTCAAATCTAAAAAATTAGTTCTTCGAAAAGCTGCAGAACAATTACAAAAAAAACAACTACCTTATAGAGAATTTTTATCAAGCACTAATACCACAATTTGGGTAGGAAAAAATGATAAGGGCAATGATCGGATGACATTTGCCCTGGCTAAAGGTTCTGATTGGTGGTTACATACACAAGATGTTCCTGGATCACACATTGTGATTCGGACTAAAAAAGGTCAAGATCCAGATGAAGAAACTTTAGCCGATGCCATGCAACTAGCACTTTATAACAGTAAAGCCAAAATTAGGCAAGAAGCAGAAATTTGCATGACTCAACGAAAGTTTCTTTCACGAATGGGAAAAAATCAGCTTGGAAAAGTACAAATCTCAAAACATCGATCTGTTTGGATTCGCTTTGATTTAGAGCGTTACCAAGCCATTCTAAAAAGACAAAAGTTGCCAAATAATTGATTTTTTATCTTTTGAATAACTTAATTTTGCATGATATTATGAAGAATTGTTTTTTTCTCAATCGTTAAAAAAACACGAATCCATGATAACTGTTTTTCTTGAGAGATAAAAACCCGATTTAAATAATCTAACGACTCATAAGAACTTCCTGGATAAAACTGATAGCGGTAACCTTTATCAATAAGAACTAATGAGCTTGCGCATTGTGCTAAAATATCCTCTCTTGTGTTTTTGATAAATAGATTTTTATCGGGAAATAAGTGTATAAAAGTGTTGGAATAGGCAGATTCCGCGTCTTTTAATAAAAGCTCATGAAAAGTTGAGTCATTTTCAGCTAGAGATTCTATTACTTTTAAGAAAGAAGCAAAATTTTTATTTTGGGAAATATAAGAATGACCATAAACGACATTGCAGTTTTCAAAATAAGATTGATATCGATTGCGAAGAGCGTGAGCTTTGATTAAACACTCCTCCTGGGCTTTCTGTAGATCGTTTTGAAATCGGAGGCTCATTGTATTAATATGTGCGCGATCGGAAAGTAAAACAGTAATTTTGCCTTTTACATGATTTCTGATAGTGGAGACAAAAGCATTCATTTTTAAATCGCCACTAATTTTTTCATGAAATGAAGAATGGGTGCTAATGAGAATAATTACCGGTTTTTCGGTTTCCAACCAATGAGTTTCTTCAGTCTTAAAAGCTAACTTTCCTTTAATAATTTCTTTTTGATTTGAAAGAATAGCTGTAAAATTCTTTCTCCATGTATATTTATTCATCTGGCAATTTTCATTAATTAATAATTCGCTAATTTTCAGCAGAAAATTAATTTTTTAAAAGAGCGTTAAATACTCTAAAATAAAGTAAAAAATACTATTTGGTCTATCTCCGCTAAAACTGAAAAATGACGTTTCATAAGTGCCCAAATCATAAGATTAAAATTATTAATAAAAATTTAAATTTTTAAAAAATGAAACCATTTCAAGAAATGTTAAGAAAAGTCTCTTCTTCTCCCTATTATAATCAAATGATAAAAACGGTCATGCCTTTACATAGCTTTGGGATTAACCATTTTTGGTATTATAAAATTACTTTTTCAGGTGATTATTCTTATTTAGGAACACATTCAGCATGGAATGAATTTTGTTTTGATAATAATATGCTAAGTTATTTTTCTTGTTTACGTCATCCTGATTATTTGCAAAAAGGGATTAATTTAATGAAAACAAATGTTGATAAAAACTATAAAAAAGTTTTAGACATTGCTTGGAACGATTTTCAAATTAATTTTAACATTAATCTAATTTATAACACAACTGAAGGGGTGGAAGCGTATGGATTTGCTACTCGCTTTAATGATCCTTATGCTGAGCAAAGATTATTAAACGAGTTACCAGCTTTACGCTTTTTTATTAAAAAATTTAGGAAAGAAAATAAAAAAATTTTTGACCTAATAGATGATCATCCAGTTAACCTTTCTAAACAATTTGGTTCACTATTCTATGAACAGCCTACAATACCGGTTGTTCCTAATAAGAAAGAAGAATTTATGAAGAAAATGGGTTTCAATGAAATTTTTTCACTAACTCCTCGAGAAAGCGATCTCGTTAAATTTCTATCAAATGGTTATCCGGCTCATTATATCGCTACAAAGCTTGAATTATCTAAACGAACCGTAGAGAATTATATCGTGACAATAAAATGCAAGCTAGGTTGCACTTCTAAAGTTGAACTTATTCAAAAAGCTCAGGAAATTATATCAACAGGCTATTTTGATTAGATGCATATTAATTTTAACTTATCGTCCTTAAAGGGGGAGCACTAGTAATTTCTCAATATTCATCTGTTCCAGCAATCGAATCTCTATTTTTTTCTATTTATTTGAGTTTCTCAGCTTTTAGAGTATGATGTCGATGTTGTTTGATAAATCTATAAAGACGATGAATATTAAATTCAATTGAAGCTCTTCACAGATCAGCCTTCAATTTCTTTGGGTACCTACATCAAACTTGATAAAGTTGAAAAATTCCTGTTAGTTAAGCGAAAAAAATTACTGCATATCAACGGCCTTAAATTACCTTTCATAAGTTTCTGTTACTCAGAAAGGAAAACATGTAGCTTGGACTAAGATATGAGCCGTATTTCAGACTTATTGCTTAATCTAAAGCGTTATACTAAGCTAAAACTAGCGTTACAAAAAAGATTAATGGTGTATTGGATAAAATAGAATCGTCTAGATGCCAGTTATTTTACTTGGAGCTTATTCACATTTTTCATAAAAAGGCTGAATATGCTACAAAAAAAATGGCCAGTATACCTAAAAGGCTTTTTTACTTGATTAAATTTTTTGTAAAATTAGTTTTTGCAAAGAAAAGTGAATTGTAAACAATATTTGCTTAAAGAGATCGGGAAACATGGGACAGTCTTCGAACTTTTCAATGGCGTGAATTTGATGTTACTCTAAAGGAACTACTTCCATTTGCTGCTTGAGTTCTAAATATTGTCTTATGATAAAGGGCACCTTGCTTTTTCTGCATTTTATCTGCATAATACAGGCATCATCTAATGCAGATAAAGAGCCATTATTATGCTGATAAAGTTTGAACCAAATTATACCATTTCATCAAAAATCATGAATTGTCTGATTCGCATTGAAGCAGCCAAGCAAAAAATATTGCATTTACCCTTAACGCCAACAGTCCTTAGTTCTTTGAGAGAAACAGCACGCCTTTATACCACTCATTATTCCACAATGATTGAAGGAAATAGGCTGGATCCAGATCAAGTAGAAGAAGTTTTAAAGCACCAAGGTCACTTTCCTGGACGTGAACGCGATGAACATGAGATAAAAGGCTACTATGCTGCATTAACTCAATTAGAAAAATGGGCAGCACAAGGTGTAAGCATTGCAGAAAAAATGATCCAGATACTTCATGCACTTGTGATGGCCAATGGCAAAGGAAATGCCAAACCAACTGCATATAGAGATGGTCAGAATGTTATTCGAGATGGTAGAACAAAAGCAATTGTCTATATGCCTCCTGAGGCTAAAGACGTAAAAAGCTTGATGACAGGTATGGTAAATTGGATTAATAAAAATACTGACTTGCCTTGTCCTATTATTGCAGGAATTGCCCACTATCAGTTTGCAACCATTCACCCCTATTATGATGGGAATGGTAGAACAGCTAGATTACTTACCACTTTAATTTTACATTTAGGGGGATATGATCTAAAAGGACTTTATTCTTTAGAAGAATACTATGCTCGGAATCTAGGTGCTTACTACGAAGCAATTAGCATTGGAGAATCTCATAATTACTATATGGGACGTGCTGAAGCAGATATTACAAAATGGGTGGAATATTTTGTAGAAGGAATGGCTGTTGCATTTGAAAATGTTTTAAAACGCATGGATGAAGCCAAAACTCAAGGCTCACCCGATCAAAGTGCTCTTATTAGAAAACTTGATCCCAAACAACGCAAGGTACTTGAATTATTCCAAGAATTTGAAACAATTACTAGTCGGCAAATCGGTGAACTATTTGGATTTAAACCACGTACAAGTGCGGTCCTTTGTGCAAGTTGGGTTGAAAGTGGCTTCTTAACTATGGTTGATTCATCAAATAAAGGACGAAAATATAAGTTATCTGTTGGTTATCAGAAGCTAATCAATTAGATGGATAGGGGAAATTTTTCCCCTATATTGAATTATGAAATGAACGCTTGAGTTATTTTTAGCGTAAAAATTAGGTGATCATCTCATTAACAGGAAAGGTGAAATAAGGGCCATAAAAGCATCCAGTTTTCTGTAAAGCAGCTTGCTCTACTGTTAAGCGAAGCATTCGTTGCTTATTAAGTTCTTCTTCATTCTTCTGATAAGTTTCGATTTTAATATTCAATTCATCGATTAATATTTGTTGTTGCTCAGTTGGAAGTGCATGGACAATTTTCGCCATTTCAGCATAATGGCGGCCATTTTCAAAATAGAATCTTGCTACCCAAAAGTTTGTAAATTCCATATCTATTATATAGACTCCATCTTCAGCTATAATGACATTCCCCAATGGATATCGCTAAAACCTGTTGCTTCGAAAAGACGAAGTAATTCAGAAACTTCTTCAGAAGTTATTTTTCTATTTGATCCTCGAATTCGTTCTGCATAAACAGTCATACCACCTATGGAAGCTTCGATATCGAGACCTGCACTTGTACGAAGCTTTATGTTCGTATTGTCGTCATCAATTACGATCATTTTTTGGGCACTTTAACATGTCTTAAACTAAGCTCACGTGCTTTTCTTTCAATGTAATCCCTTCCTAGAATGCGATCAATGTCTTCTCCTTTTTCTACGTAATTTTCTGAAGAGAGATGATTAAATTCTGTTTGTGTTAGAAGAAGCTTCTGAGAGCGCAAGCCTGTTAAAAAAGTTTGCAAGCATTCGTGCATTTCAAGAGTATCCGTATTGCAACCGAAAATCGATGGTCCTTCCCTCATGAGTAATTCTTCATTTCTACCAAAGCCCAATACTTTCATGGTTCGTACGAATTTATACGATTTGTTGATCTTCTCTGGATAAACTTCTCAATTCCTGTAGAATTACTTCACTTTCTGAAAATACTACTTTCTTAAAAAGAAGCTCTCGAGGAAATAGAGGGATTTTTTGTGCTTCCATAGCATTAAACAATATGGTTGCTCCCTTCTGTTTTCCCGTTAGAAGAGCACGAACAAAAGCAATTTCTGCCCCTTCTGCTCTTTGAATTAAAGTAGGGTCTATAGCGAGTAAATTTTGTAAAATTTTCGCATTTCCTGAATAGCGATCAAGAAGTGTTTCCTTGGTTTCTGGATGCTGTCGATGTAAATTTACAACCAATCCCTTCTCTTGAATTATCTTTAATAGAATTTGTAAAGGGTAGGTTTTTAAAAAGAAAATTGCATTTGTTTTAAATAGAAAGTTGATAAATTCTTCACAATTAATAGGACTTGATAATATCTCTTGAAGAAACTTTTCATGAACATCAGTTTTCTTTTTCAATATTTCAGTAAGTGTTGGAGTGAATTCTTCTTTTACCTGAATGTATTCGAAACTATAATCACCAGAACCTGGTTTTTTATTTATAACTATGAGTCGTTTTTCTCCTTCTATATCAGCATAAATTAAGCCACGGTCTAGACTATAACTATTTACTAAAGTATCTGGAAGCCGATATGTGTTTGTTTCCTTTTCCGTATGCGTTCCTTTATGCCAGCGAAAATCGTCAACTCTTCCTGTTTCTATTACACCATCTGGATAAATTCTTCGTCCTTCCCAATAAGTCCACCGATCTCCACCTTCACTTTCTCTTAAAGATTGAACTTCTTCAATGACCCCATTGTTATACTTACGAATAGTGAGATTTTTTTGAGTCTATTCTGTTTTCTTAGGCACAATATAAACGAAGTCTTTCCATCGAGTTTCAATAACATCAGCAACGCTTTTTAATTCTTCTATAAATTTAATTGCTTGTGTTCTTTCCGATCCATAAGAAGGAATGTCGTTGCGGAGTTTGACGTGTTTATCCAAAACTAACTGGCCGGTTTCTTGCGCTTTTAGGCGCATTTCTTCTTTAGAGGAAATAGGAGGAAGTTTTTTTCTGAGACTTTAATGGCAAATGGATGGAAAGCCTCTTTTAGAGGTGAGGTTGGAATAATCTCTTGCCGCACTCGTTCTATAGGTTGTGCAGTTATTGTTACTGTCAAAATTTCCCTGAATTTAGCTCAACGTGCAAGAAAACTCTATGAAAGTTCGAAAGTAGAAAAAAAACGGCAAAATCTTAATTTCTTATTTTCGAAATTAGAAATGTAGGCCAAAAAGTTGATCATAACACTGCGTGAGACGTTTGATAGGCTTATAGCAGTGTCAGATCATCCCAATTGTCGGAGGAGGTGGGATTCGAACCCACGGTACGTGTTTAACGTACACACGCTTTCCAAGCGTGCTCCTTAAGCCACTCGGACACCCCTCCAAAGAAGCGAAAAGATTAAAATAAGATGATTTATGATGCAAGCTTTTATCAGTTAGTTTTTCTTTTCATTAAGATGAGGGGGAAAAATGACTGAATGCTTGCTCAGTTTCTGAATCAATTTGAGAAGGATCGTAGCGAACAGGAGAGTAATTTGCAAATTGTGCAAATTCTTTTCGAAAGGTTAAATTGACACTACCTACACTTCCATGTCTATTTTTAGCGACAATCAACTCGGCCATTCCTGGTTTGTCGTTAGGATCGTAGTATTCGCGTCTTAAGAGAAACATCACAATATCAGAATCTTGCTCGATACTTCCACTTTCTCGTAAGTCACTCATCATGGGGCGGTGTCCAGGACGTTCTTCCACTTTTCTTGATAATTGAGACAAACAAATAATAGGGATGTTCAATTCGCGTGCTAAGTTTTTGAGCATACGGGAAATTTCTGAAATTTCGTTTTGTCGATTCTCTGAGGTGCGATTAGAACCCGATCCCGAAAGCAGTTGAAGGTAATCAATAATCAGAAGCCCAATACCGTGACTTTCTTTCATTCTTCGGGCACGAGCTCTTAAGTCGGTAATTTTTAAACCTGCTTGATCATCAATGATCATCACATGGTTTTGCATGTCATTGACGCAGCTAACAATGCGTTGAAATTCCACTCCATCCAAAGCACCCGTTTTAATTTTATCGGATTGGACTTCTGCTTGTGAACAAACAATGCGATGAACTAATTGTTCAGCTGACATTTCTAAGGAGAAAATACCGACAGGAATTTTATTTTTAAAACACACATTTTCTGCAATATTGATGGCAAAAGAAGTTTTTCCCATTGCTGGGCGGGCGGCTAAAATCATTAAATTTGAGTTATTTAAACCATTAATCATTTTATCTAAATCAATAAAATGAGAGGGGATTCCACTAATTCCCGAATCTTCTGGCCCTCGTTGAGCGTACCTCTCTTGTTTTTCTTGTAATTCTTTTAAATAAGGAAGTCCCGATTCAGATTTTAATCCGGAAAAAATATCTTGAAGAATGAGTCCTGATGTAGGATTAGAGGTTTGGCCAATTTGAAAAAAAAGTTGTTGAGCTTCATCTAAAGCAACTTGAACATCTTGTGATTCTTCTAAAGCACTTTTTTCAATTATCTGAGCAGCATGAATCATGCGTCGGAGAATCGATTTATTTTTGACAAGTTCAACATACTCTTCAATAAAAGCCGACGTTCCGGCATATTGAGCTAAAGTAGCTAAATAAGAAACACCACCGACAGCACTTAGTTTTTCTACACGTTTGAGTTCCTCGGCAACAAGATGGATATCGGCCGGTTTATCTTTTTTATAAGCAGTTTTAAGGATTTGAAAAATGATTTTGTGTTCATTAAAATAAAAGTCAGAGTCATCGAGAGCATCAGATGCAATATTCAGACTATTGATGCTTGTCAGCATGCAGCCAATAACCATCATTTCTGATTCTTTAGAGTGTGGAGCAATTTTAACTTTAACGTTAGCTTCTGTCATGGCAATTTTTAATGTTAATCTTTAAAATAAATAGGTATGAGCAGAAATTTCTTTCATCTATGATGACAAGAAGTTTCTTTTCTGAAAGTTAATTTTTGTTTACACATATTGAAAGGATAAAACTTTAAAATTAGCAATGGCTATTTTCTTCGGCTTAATCTTTTCAAATACTACTTTTGGATAAAAAAATTCCAAGCTTAGGTGGTTATCACCATAAATCATTCCGTATCTAAAGTCTATTTGAAAAAAAGGTTAGATAAATGCGTAAAATAATTGTTGTAGGGGGAGGATTTGGAGGATTGAATACTGTCCGATCTCTCAAAAATGCCCAGGTAGAAATCTTATTAATTGATCGAACTAATCACCACGTTTTTCAACCTTTGTTATATCAAGTAGCGACGGCAGCATTATCTGTTGAAAATATTACCACCCCTCTAAGAGAAATTTTAAAAAATCAGTCCAATGTCAGAGTTTTGATGGCTGAAATTGAGAAAATTAATCTCGAAAACCAATACATACAAGCCGTTGACGGACAACAATTCTATTATGATGATTTAATTCTTGCTCCTGGGGCAAGGCATACCTATTTTGGGCATGATAACTGGGAAAATTTTGCACCAGGGTTAAAGACAGTGGCAGATGCTTTTCGTATTCGAGAAAAGATGTTAATGGCATTCGAAAAAGCAGAGAGATGTGAAAATCGAGAAGCTGTTCAATCTTCTTTAAGCTTTGTAATCATAGGAGCGGGGCCAACAGGTGTTGAAATGGCCGGATCGATGGCGGAATTTGCTCACCGCACCCTATTCAAAAATTTTCGATCTATTAATCCCACCAATTCTAAAATTTATTTGATAGAAGAAGGCCAACAAATTCTTCCAAGTTTTCCTGGAGAATTAGCAAATCGAGCTTTAGAAGATTTAAAGCAATTAGGTGTAGAAGTACTTTTAAATACTTTTGTGACTCAAGTCACAGATCAAGGTGTTTATATGAATGAAAAATTTTTACCTGCTTTTACAGTTGTTTGGGCTGCGGGAAATAAAGCTTCTCCGCTTGTTAAAAGTTTAGGGGTTCCTTTAGATAAACAATCAAGAGTAAAGGTTCAGCCAGATTTAACGATTCCTGGATTTACAAATGTATTTGTCATCGGAGATGCTGCTGCTGTAGTGTCTTCTAAAAATGAGTTTTTACCTGGAATAGCGCCTGTTGCAATTCAACAAGGACATTATGTAGCAAACTTAATCAAAAAAAATATATTACCTTCAAATCGAAAGCCATTTTTATATTGGGATAAAGGAATGATTGCAACTATTGGGCGGGGAAGAGCTGTAGCTATCTTAGGTAATTTTAAATTTTCTGGTTTTCTAGCTTGGTTGATTTGGTGTTTTATTCATATTCTTTATTTGGTCAGTTTTGGCCATCGTCTACTCGTGATGATACAATGGATTTTTCTGTATTTATTTAACAGACGACAAGCCAGAGTTATCATTCGACCTATTCAAGAGTAAAGACTATCTTCATACAATGTAAGCAAACTCATACTTTTGACAGAACTATCCTTAATTAATTCGCAGTCATAATTATAAAAGAATTCTGAAAGTTCTTCGCCTTTCTATATGCCTTTTAAAGCAACTATGGGTTGTTCATTAATTTGTTAGTTTCCATCAGGTCAGGTACTATCTTACAAACTAGAAATTGATGAGTGGTAAAAAAATGAGAATTATCAAATAAAACAAACTATTTTGCATCGACAATATAATTAATTGTTTTAAGTAAATTATAACGGATAAAAATGCTTCCCGTTTTATGAAAACTATTGATAAATTTTTATTTAAGTATGGTTAATAACTTAATAGATTTCCGGGAAATATTGCTAGATGTTTTGTCCTTTTGAATAATTTCCTCAACAAAATTTCTCATCCCTGCAATTTTACTAGATCTAACGTTGTTTTTATTAATAGCATACCTCCCTTACTCCTAAAAAAGTTAATATTTCTAGTAAAAATTTAAATATTTTTACACAAAAACTGATTACTATTTCATTTAATGAATACATTTTTTTGATAAATTAAATTAAAATATGAAAAATATTTTATAATTATAATATTGATATATTAATTAGGTTAATTTAGATGAAAATTAAATAAAATAATTTGGCATGATTATTGCAAAATAGTGAGATAGTCCATTAAAAAATATAAAAGGGGGCCTTATGTACCGCACCTTAAAATTGAGAGTCTGTGGATTAATTTTTCTAACTTTATTTCTTCTACCTTTTAATTTTGTAAATGCAAAAGGAGGACATGGACACGGAGAAGGACATCATCATAGTAGCGGTCATGGTGGGTATCATGGAAAAAAACATCATGGAGGTCATCATCATGATCACCAGAGTAGACATTGGCATAATGGCTATTATGGATATGGTTTAGGAGGTTTTGGCTTGGGATATGGCTTAGGGTATCATGAAAGTAGTTATTATTATTCTTCACCTTCTTACTATTATTCCTATCCTTCAAATAACGATACAAGTTCTAATTTCTATTTTAAAGTTCCTTTAAAGTAAGAAAAATTTTTTCTTAACCCACTAATTTTTAAACCCCAATCATAGGTTGGGGTTTTATGTTTGTAGGTCAAAAATTTCTTTTCTCTTAATCATTTTGGAAACAATACTTGCATAAAAACCAGATGGGTATTAGGATAGTCGTTTTCGTAATAGAAAATTTGGAAAGATGGCTGAGCGGCCGAAAGCACGTCCCTGCTAAGGACGCATACCCCTAAAGGGTATCGAGGGTTCAAATCCCTCTCTTTCCGTATCAGGGACTTTGGATTTTATGTTCAAAGTCCTTTTTTTTTGCCCTCAGTAAAGGTAGGTGTAGGTGTTTGCGAAGCTGAAAAAAAGTTAAACTAAAGATATAAGCAATTCCTGCAATCAAAGCAATCGTCGCTCCTGTGGGCCAATCAAAGTAATAAGCAACGCTATTTCCTGTTAAACAAAATAAGCTACTGAAAAAAATTGCCAATAACATCATTTTTGAAAGGCTAGACGTAAGTAAGTTGGCAATCGTTGCGGGGATCGTCAGCATTGTCATCACCAAAACAATTCCTACAACTTGAATAAGCAAAACAATTGAGATAGCAATTAAAATCAGGAGTAATAAGTAAAGACCATTAACAGGAAGCCCTTGTAAGCGAGCTTGTTCTTCATCAAAACAAATTGCTAAAAATCGCTTGTGGAGACACAAAACAAGCAAAATCGTGCAAATATCCAATCCCCAAAGAATATAAAGATCTGTCTGGGAAACCCATAAAATGTTGCCAATCAAAAAATTAGTCAGCTCTACATTGAAGCCAGGGGTTTGAGAAATAAACAGAATGCCAATAGCCATTCCAATTGACCAAATGGCGGCAATCACAGAATCTTCTCTTTGTCTATAGTATAAATGAATCCAGCCTAGGATCAATGCCGATAAAACAGCGGCAGTTAACGCTCCAAGTAAAGGAGAAGCCCAATGGATCCCTTGAGTCCTTTCTAACCAAATACACAGACCAATCCCACTTAAGACTGAATGTGAAATACTTCCCGCAATGAACACAATTCTCTTTACAATAACATAAGAGCCGATAATGCCACTGACAATTGAGGCAGCAAATCCTGCTAATAAGGCTGAGAAGAGTAAAGAATGGGTCATGATGGCTTCAAAAAATGTTGGCATAGTCACCTTAATTTGAAAATCAGAAAAAAGTAGGTGTTTGTTTGGTTGGGATAAGAGGAGTATGATAAAGTCCCACTGCGAAATGTTCGCAAACCTCTTCAGGCTGTAAAGAAAAAACATGTCTTTGAATACAAAGTAACCTTTCAACTTGCTCAATCGCTGCTTGTAAATCGTGTGTGACCATCAAAATTGTCATAGAGCCTTTCAATTCTTTTAATAATGCATAAATATCAGCTTCTGCACGGCTGTCAACACTAGCTGTAGGCTCATCTAAAAGTAGCAAACGGGGTTTGGAAACAAGAGCTCTTGCAATTAAAACTCTTTGTGCTTGTCCTCCAGAAAGAGTGCCGAAAGATTCTCGGCTGAATTCTTTTAATCCAACCTTTTCAAGAGCTTCATAAGCCGCCAATTTAGCCTTTTTGGAAAAGTGCCCATACCAAGGAAGTTGGGATAGAAGCCCAGATAAAACGACTTCGAAAACTGAAATGGGAAATTCTCTATCAAATCGAATTGACTGAGGGACGTAAGCAAGTTGTTGGAAACTTTGTGCAATAGGGTTTTTACCAAATACTTCAATTTTACCGTTTTCTGGTTTTAAAAAACCCATAATTAATTTTAAAAGGGTCGTTTTGCCCCCACCATTTGGTCCTATAATGCCAATGAATTCTCCAGGATTTACTTCGAAGGAAATATCAGAAAGAATAGTAGAATTATCGTAGCAAAATGTGAGGTGATCAACTTTAATCATTGGCAACATAAATAGGTATTATTCTCCGGCAAAAGCATGAGCGATTTCAAGCATACTTTTAAAATATAGTTTAGAATAAGGATCTAATAGCCTGATTTTTGCACCTATTTCTCCAGCTACAAGCTGAGCAGCTTTATTATTATATTGGGGCTGTACAAAAATTGTCCGTATATTGTGTTCTTTAGCCCAAATTAAAAGCTTAGTCATTTGTTGAGGAGTTGGATCTTTCCCTTCTAGCTCCACAGAATATTGTTGAAGATGATAATCTCTACAAAAATATCCGTACGCGGGGTGAGAAACAAGAACTGAATGGATGGAAGATGTTTTAAAAAGTTCTAGGATTGTTTGATCAAGTTCTTGAAGCTCTTGCTGAAATATCTTCAAATTTCTGACATATAATTTTTTATATTCAGGAAAAGCTTCAATTAATGCATCAGCAATTGTTTTTGCTTGAATTTGAGCTAGTCGAGCACTCAACCAAAAATGGAGATCTTCAGATCCCGAACAGCAATGACATTGAGTATGTTTATCCTGATGAATGAGATCGAGCCCTTGGCGCAAATCGACAATTTTAAGGTTTGGATTATGACTAGTTAACGATTGAATAGCTCTTTGTTCAAAAGATTCGCCGATGCGAAACCAAAGCTTTCCTTGACAAGCTCCTAGCATCTGTTTAGGTGACGGTTCATAAGTATGAGCGCTGGCTCCTGCAGGGACCATTAATTGAACATGAACTGTATCGTTCGCAATTTTTTCCACAAAAAATTGGTGGGGAGCGACGCTTACTAAAACAGTTGGAATAGCGGTAAGGGAGGGAAGGGTAAATAGAAAAATAGTAATGATTGTTAAAATGACAAAAAATGGGCGCCATCCCATAATAGGTAATCCTTTAAGAAAGGGTTTTTGTAAGAAATAGAGTTATCGCTTCTAAAAATTTGGATATTAATTATATGTCTGAGGAAATGCCAATTTTTAATCAAGAGTAGTCAGGCTTATGGATAGAAAATTTTGTTGCTTACAATTGTCATTTCAACAATGACTATATCATTTCTTCAATACTCAGTGTAGAATTTTTCATCCATTACCTAGATTCTCGTCTTTCAAAACAAGAATCTAGTTGAGCGATGAATTTGTTTTACACGGTCTTTTGTTCGCTACTATCTGAGAGTGCAATTTTTCGTGCTTGTAAACGGGGATTTTTTTTAAAAGTGATGGTTAATACTCCGTCTTTGAAGCAGGCTTGTTCTGTGCTTTCTTCGACTTGAGTAGGAATATCTATTTGATAAAAATAAGAAGTTTTGGACCGTTTATAAAATTTGCGATCTTTATAAACTTCTTCTTGTTTTTTTTCCCCTTTGATCCAAACTGTATTTTGATAAAAAGAAATGTCTATTTCGTCAGACTTGAGACCCGGTAAATGAGCTTCTACATAAACATTAGAATCATCTTCTGAAATGCTAATTCCAGAATCGGCCTCCCATCCCATCCAACGATTCATTTTATCTTCCATTTCATCCCACAGATTAGGTAAAGAAGAGGGGAGACGAAAAAGAGAGCGGCGAGGTTGAACATCACGATCCATAAGACTACCTCCAAATAAATTTTAATCATTATTAAAATCTTCCTAAGAAATAACCCAAAGTATCAAATATTAAAAATAAATAAGAAAATGGATTCACTAGGCACCCATCATCATAACAATTCTAAGAAATAATCCAAAGTACCAAATATTAAAAATAAATGAGAAAATGAATTCATTAGGCGTCGAGTTAATAGCCGTTATTGAAATTTACCTCTAAAAAAATTCACGAATGAGCATATAAGTAAATTTCATTAAGTATCTATTGTTGATGCTCTCGAAGTTTGTTGATTATAATTAAAGGGTTCTTTAATGGAAAATGTAGACAAAGAGTTGCTTAAAGGCGATTTATTAATTAATAGTGAAGAAAATTTGCTTCAAGAAAAGCTACAACAAAAAATTCAGGAGTTAATAGAATTTATTGGAGCAGACCCTGAATCATTTCAATCAGTATTAATAGCACAAATTATTGCAACAAGTTTAAGGATGGGTCAAGAAGGGTTTGCACTGGGCCAACTTAAATTAATGACGCGTGCTTTTAAAGAGATGCGGTATGCTTATCGTGTATTTAATAAATATCCAGTAAATAAACGAATTAGTATTTTTGGTTCGTCTAGAACGCCTGAATCCCATCCCGATTATCAAGCTGCTAAATTTTTTGGAGCAGCTATGGCTAACCTTAACTGGGTTTGTATTACTGGAGCTGCTGATGGAATCATGAGAGCTGGACTGGAAGGAGCAGAAAAAGAATCCCGCTTTGGTTTATCTATTCGTCTACCTTTTGAGTCTCCTTCCAATTCACTTTTAGCCGGAGATCCAAAATTAATTAACTTCCGTTATTTCTTTACCCGGAAATTAATGTTTTTGAGTCATTCGGACGCTATAGCTGCTTTTCCAGGGGGAGTTGGTACCCAGGATGAATTATTTGAAGTGTTGACTTTAATGCAAACTGGAAAAGCTAATATTCTACCCGTTGTTCTTATAGAAGGAGAAAATGGATCCTACTGGCGAGCCTGGCAAGATTACCTATGTCAAAATTTGTTAGCTAATGGATGGATCGGTCCGGAGGATTTAAATTTATTTTATCTTTCTTCATCGGTGAATGATGCTGTTGCCCATATTCAGCAATTTTATCGTCGCTATCACTCAAGTCGTTATGTCAAAGATGTTTTAGTCATTCGTTTATTGAGTACACTCACAGATCAGCAGGTAGAGCAATTAAATCAAGAATTTTCCTCACTTTTAAAAGAGGGAAAAATGTATCTTACCAAACCTCTCCAAGAAGAAACAGATCATTTGGAGCTACCCAGGCTCGCTTTTGAGCATAATAGAAGATATTTTGGTCTCCTTCGTTTACTTATTGATAAAATTAATAGCTTTTAAGGTTGACTTGGAAAAATTTTGCAAAATAACTTTAAAAACTATTTTTTAATCGTTGTACTTCAATTCTCATTAAGTAGCAAAGGGATTGAGAGGGGGAAATGTTAAGCGAATTTTTTGTTTTTCAGGATGCAAGCGATTTAAAACACTTAAACTCTGAATTAACATGACGATAGATCTTATTTTCAAAAAAGAAAATTCTAACTTTGTTGAAATCATGTTGAGTTCTGAAAGCATAAAAACGGATTCAATCAATAGTCCACTACTTTGAATGATTAAATCTGATTGAAAATAATGTTCATGTTGTTGCGAGGAGTAAAAATGCTTCCAAATAAGGTTTGTTGTATGAATCGTATAGCCGAGTAATGTTAAAGCAGAGCTGAATAAGGCTAGTCGTTGATCCCATTTATCTAAAGAAAGAAGTTTGAGTCTACCAAGTAATGATGTTGTAAATAATCCATGAGCGATAAAATGAGAAACCCGTGCAGCTGTTTTAGCGATATCAATAAATGGGGGATGATTTTCCCGTTGTTTAGTAAGTACGATAAAAGTTCCATTTGCAATGTTTAACAAATCGCTCAGGACGCTAACCCCATGCAACCCCTCGTGTAAAACATGGGCACCGTCATGAAGACTCTTAAAAAAATCATATGTTTCTATAGTCGCATATAATTTTAAAAGGCGATTAAATAGATGGAAAGTCTCGTTGACGATAATTGCAATTTTTTCTGCTGAAGCGACGTTTTGAAATGCATAAAGTAGTCGACGGGAAGGCTCTTTAGGTTTCAAATAGAGAGATACACGGGCTTCTTGGGTACCGGCTTGAAATTTTTTAATTTTAATTTCAGGTTTAAATGTTTCTAGTCCAACGCATGCACCCCCACCACACATAGTATGCTCCTTTTTAAAAAATTGTTTCAAGAAAAACAGTAAAGCGGTAATGTTATTGCAAATGCATTATTAATAGCAATAAGGAATTCTAATCCTTTGTGTTTACTAACTTTACTTAAATATCGGTTGGCAATGAAAAGAATGACGCGACAACGATGTGCGATGTTAAATTGTTTTAAACAAGTTAAACGCCCTTTAAGTGCTCAAGAATTAGAAGAATTAACAACGATTAATTTAGCGACAATTTATCGAAATTTAAAAATGTTAATGGAAGAAAAAATTTTAGTTGTAGTCCAGCTACCTGGGCAACCTCCTCGCTATGAATATAATGGTTTAGAAGAACACCATCATTTTTTATGTCAATCCTGTAATCGCTTATTTGATGTGGAAGAAAGTGCTGTTCATGCCTCCTCCCACATTCCAGAAGGTTTTCAATTAGTAAAATGTGAGGTGACTCTTCACGGTGTTTGCGGAGAATGTAATTCCTAATTCGAATATATACTTAAATTTTAAGAGGTGAAAATGCATCATTTATCAAAAAAACTACTTTTGGTTGCATTAGTTTTTTGTTTATGTGGAATAAAACACATAGAAAATTATTTCTATCTGTTTCAAAACCCTCAGAAATGTACAGCTTGTAAAGAATGTTAACAAAGCTGAAATGGGGCTAATTAAACTTCACTATTTCATTCCTGGCTTGCAAACAACAAGAAGATGTGTAGAAAAATAAAAAGAGAGTAAATTTTTTTTGAAGAATTAGTCGAACAGGTTTCTTACTCCTTGCCAAAATTTCAAACCAGAAAGAACATAATTTTTAGTCATCTCTTGGGCTCTGGTGAGGCAAGGACTTTTCCTGATCATAATAAGTAGGTCCCGGTTGTTGAATGACCCCTCCTCCTAGACAAATATTACCTACATAAAAGACAATTGATTGGCCAGGTGTGACGGCTCTTTGAGGGCGATCGAATGTTACAAAAGCTTTCCCATTTTCAATCCGTTGAATCGTACAGAATTGATCGTTTTGTCGATAACGAACTTTTGATTGGCAGGTATAGGGAAGAAGGGGAGCTTCAGCAACCCATGATAAATCGGTGGCAATGAGTTCGTCACAGTATAAGGCTGGATGATTGGCTCCTTGTTCTACAAAAACAATCCCCCGTTCGTGATCTTTACCTACCACAAACCAAGCTTCTCCTGCACCGCCAATACCTAACCCTTTTCTTTGCCCTAAGGTGTAATAAGCTGTGCCCATATGCTTTCCCACATTTTTTCCTTGTAATGTTTGAAAAACGCCGGGTTGAATAGCCACATATTGGCTGAGAAACGAGCGAAAATCTCTTTCCCCAATAAAGCATATTCCAGTGCTGTCCTTTTTTTCGGCAGTCACCAATCGATGTTTACGAGCTATATCTCGCACTTGGCTTTTTTCTAACCCTCCAACAGGGAAAAGCACCTGCTGTAGAATCTGTTGGTTGAGTGTGTAAAGAAAATAAGTTTGATCTTTATTGTGATCTATCCCTTTAACTAAAGCTGGCGATCCTTTATCAAGGATAAGATTTTGACAGTAGTGACCTGTTGCCAAAAAATCAGCACCTAATTCTAAGGCTTTTTCTAAAAAGACTTTAAATTTGATTTCTCGATTGCATAAAATGTCAGGATTAGGTGTCCATCCTTTTTGAAAATCAGCAATAAACTGGGTAAAAACTTGTTTTCTGTAATTTTCGACAAAATTAACGGCATAATAGGGGATATCAATGTGATCGCAGACACGGCGTACATCGTCGTAATCTTGTGCTGAACTGCAAACCCCGTTTTCATCTTTTTCTTCCCAATTCTTCATAAAAAGGCCAATCACGTTGTAGCCTTGCTCTTTCATCAACAGAGCCGAAACAGAAGAATCCACTCCTCCAGACATGCCAACGACAACAGTTTTTTGATTTTTCATAACTATTTTAGCTTTAATTTTTTAAAAATAAATATAAATAGCATTTTCTTAAAAATCAAGAATTCATCAAAGGTAAACAAATAGGAAGTTGGACTAATTAAAAAATAATCAGAGAAATTCATTAAATTGGGAAAAGCTACTGTAGAAACTAAATAATTAATTTAAAGAGTTTTTTTTAATAAATTATTTCAAATTTAAATTTGATTTTGAAACAAATAATAATTTAAAAGTTGATTTTTTTGTCTTCTCTGCGTAAAACCTTGGTGAATAAATAAATTAAGGCATTTTTTGCTAAAATAAAAATGGAGAATAGTTGAAACTTTATTATTTCAATCGATTTTTAAATAGGAACGTTTGAATTTATACAATGAAGAAAAGTCGAATTTGATGTATGAACAACTTTGACTGAAAATGAATGAACTCATGGAGGATTGAGCATGAGATGTCCCTTTTGTCAATTTGAGGGATTGAAAGTGACTGACTCTCGAGATGCAATGGAAATGAATGCGATTAGAAGAAGAAGAGAGTGCTTGAATTGTCTTAAGCGTTTTACTACTTTTGAAACAATCGAATTGACAGTACAAGTGCAAAAAAGAGATGGAACTTATGAAGATTTTCAACAACATAAGTTAATTAATGGATTAGCTGCTGCATGTAGGCATACCAAAATTAGCCATGATCAGGTAATCAGTTTAGCTGCTCAAATGACAAACGAATTAATGCAGTCTCAAATACAACAAATAAGCACCACACAGTTAGGTGAGATGGCCATGAAACATTTACAAAGTCTTGACCCCATCGCTTATATTCGTTTTGCGTGTGTGTATAAAAGATTTAAAGATTTAGGTGAGTTAGAAGAAGCAATTAAAACAATTCAATCCAAAGACGAAGACAAATCTTGCTCGATATTAAAGGATTTGTTATAGGCTTCGAGCTTTATTGTTAAAGGCGCAAATAGACGATAGGAGGTCAAAAATGGCATTAAAAAAAACAGAAGTTGCAAAGTTTAAAAAACGTTTAGAAGATATGCGTATGCAACTTACGCATTCATTAAAGGGATCAACAGCGGAAGTAAAAACACCTGATGAAGCGACTGGTTATTCTCAACACCAAGCAGATCAAGGGACAGATGACTTTGATCGTACTATTAGTTTAGAAGTCACAAGTAAAGAATATGGGATTTTAAGACAGATTGATCGGGCTCTAGAAAAAATTGAGGAAAATACTTATGGTGTTTGTGATATTACAGGTGAAGATATTCCTATTGCGCGATTAGACGCTGTTCCTTACGCGGTCATGACTGTTAAAGCACAAGAAAAATTTGAAAAAGGTTTGCTATAGGACTTAAGTTAAGTAAATGAATGAATATTTCTCAGTTATACCAACTCATAAAAATCAATTACTCTTTCGCTTTATCTGGATAGGGTTAGCTATTTTATTATTGGATCAGATCTCAAAATTCTTCGTTTTCCATCTTGTTCCTCACATGGATTTTTCTGTATATAAGTATCCTTATGGAGGGGTGGAAGTCGTGAGGAATTTTGGGGGAATTGAGTTTTCGATCAACCACATGACGAATAAAGGGGCTGCCTGGGGAATGTTTGGGAATTACCAGTTGTCTCTGATGCTCTTTCGTATAGGATTAATCGCTGGGTTGTGTGTGTACTTGTTTCACTTTAACCAACAAAAAGCCTGGCAAATTCCTTTGATTTTAATTATCGCAGGAGCAATTGGTAATGTCTTGGATTTCTTTTTTTATGGACATGTGGTGGATATGCTTCATTTCGTATTATGGGGATATGATTTTCCTGTTTTTAATGTTGCCGATAGCTTTATTTCAATTGGCATTGGTTTATTGTTTATTCTTTCTTTGTTTAAGTCTTAACGGTGCCCATGTATTCTTCATTACCTATTCGTACAAAAGTGGAATCCCCTTTTCAAGCTTCAAAATGGTTGCAATGCCCAGTCTTATTAGATGAAGAAGAAATGAAATGTTTATTGACAGCGCTTGGAAATTTCTGGATTTTTAATGTCAGCGGTATTTTAAAATCTTCGGAAGGTGATATTTCCCAAGAAGAATTTTTAAAACAGTATACGTTGTATATTCAAAATTTGAAAAATGGTCAGTATCCGAATGATCAACTCATTAGACGGTTTTTCTCGACTGTTTTTACTCTGGATCTAAATGCCCTTTATGAAGTACCTGTTGCTAACGAACAAAAACTAATTCGAGTGGAAAAACCTGTGATTCAGTTGCAATCTCATCGCTTTGATTACTCTTTGGCTGATGGAAAGTTTCGGTCGATGGTTCTGGGCCAACATAGCATTTACTGGGGTATTCAATTTTCTTATCCCCAACTTTTTCAAGATCGCTCTTTTCAAGTAAAAAATGTTAGAGAAAATGAAGAATTTCCCAATACGGTTTTATTTAAACGTTTGCAAAGATGGGTTAGACATCACACAACTCCCACTTCATTTCTTATTAATCAACAAATAATAAATGTCCCTATCAGGTTGGGAAAGCAATGTTTAAGCTGGATCAACAAACATCCCCAGTTAAATGAAAAAAAATTATTAGTGCAAATTTAACAAACGTTATTTTCTTTATGAACGAGTGTGATTGATAAAGACAAACTTAATGTTAGTTAAAGACAAATTTTTTTTGATAGATTTCTTTTCTTCAAATTTAAACTCTCTTAAAATCATTATTTAATATAAGAGACTATGGTTGAATTTAATTAATTTAAAGAGTTGTTTAATCATCAATTTGGTTGGCCATAGCAAAGTAAATCCTATTTTCACTCTGTAGCATACGGCTCAAAATTTTTGCTTAAGCTCCTAAACTTACCAAACCATGTAAAAGCTCTTTCAACTATCCATCTTTTTGACTGAGCTATAAAACTCTTCTCCTTTCACTTAACATTCTCAATTTTGTGGCCTAAGTCTTTCCATTTCTTCTTCTAAATCTTTGCTTATATAGCCTTAAAATAATTTGGAATTGAGTCTAAAAGAAAAAAAAGAAAATCTGGCGCCGAAAAAAGAGTAGCTTCTCCTAGAAAGATAAAGGATAAAATTTTATTAAAATTCATCAAGCCTCAACAGATGCCTATTTAAGAGATAATCACCGCTCATTTCGGCTTCACTGTACAAGCTATTTTTTATGCTTACAAACGACAAAAAATCACCTTAAAAAAAGGGCTTTCTATCAAGAAAGATCTGTCGATAAGGTTGGGTATGCCATTTTTTGGTAGTGCTAAATAGGTAAGGCTATTTCAATAAACTGATCTAATTTGATAGATTAATTATTCTAATTCAAGCG
>NZ_BASL01000748.1:0-273 GCF_000648255.1 Candidatus Protochlamydia sp. R18
TCGATAGATGTTTGCCACAATAAACGCATAAAAAGAAACAAGGTCTTTAAAGGTTTAGCAAAGAGAGGGAAAACAACTTCAGGGTGGTTTTTCGGGTTTAAATTGCATCTCATGATCAATGAGAAAGGAGAAATTTTGGCTTTTCAGCTAACTCCTGGAAATGTCGCTGATGTTTCTATTGCCGAAACTTTGTCGAAAGGGATTTTTGGAAAACTATTTGGTGATAAGGGATATATTTCGAAAGAACTTTCAAAGAGGCTTTTGAAACAAGGT
>NZ_BASL01000747.1:0-4871 GCF_000648255.1 Candidatus Protochlamydia sp. R18
TCGATAGATGTTTGCCACAATAAACGCATAAAAAGAAACAAGGTCTTTAAAGGTTTAGCAAAGAGAGGGAAAACAACTTCAGGGTGGTTTTTCGGGTTTAAATTGCATCTCATGATCAATGAGAAAGGAGAAATTTTGGCTTTTCAGCTAACTCCTGGAAATGTTGCTGATGTTTCTATTGCCGAAACTTTGTCGAAAGGGATTTTTGGGAAACTATTTGGTGATAAAGGGTATATTTCGAAAGAACTTTCAAAGAGGCTTTTGAAACAAGGTCTTGAACTATTTACTACCCTAAGATCGAATATGAAGTAGAATCTTATGAAGTTGACAGACAAAATTCTTCTTAGAAAACGAGCTATTATTGAAACGGTGAATGATCAACTAAAAAATATTTCTCAAATTGAACATACACGCCACAGAAATGCCGGAAATTTTTTAATTAATCTATTAGCTGGGATTGTTGCTTATACTCACCAACCTAAAAAGCCATCGATAAACTTAGCAGAGCAGCATCGCTTATTGTTAATGGCTGCCTAAAAACCCAAAATTCAGGTTATGAAGAAAAGATTCAAAGAACAAATCATTAAAATCCTAAAAGAAGATGACTCTGAAACATCTCTTACAGAAGTTTATTGCAAGCAGGAGTCAGTACAGTTTCTTATTATCGATGGGAAGCAAAATTTGGTGAATGGATGTTTCCGAAGCTCAACGATGAAGAAGTCTTTAAGTAGTAAACGTTAATTTTAAAAGGCTTGTTGCTGATCAAACTTTAGACTCGATTGTGGCTTATTTTTCAAACTGCTACGCGGCAGGTTTTAGCCATGCACGGCCGGAAGCGAACGCGAAAAGATACTGAATGTCTCTAATGGGAAAATTACTAGAAAGCTTAAAAAAAAGCCCTCTTTTATACAGATAAATTTTAAACGTATGATGAAGTTCCTTGGATGCAACAACGACTTAGTTGGAAAGAAAGCGGGAAAAACAAGTTCTATTAAAAGTTTTAATAATACCCTTAGACAAAGATAAAGATGCTCTCAACTTGTGAGAAAACCCTCTTTTTCTCGGAGAGGTTAACTCATCCTATTGGTATGATCAACTATTTCATTTGTGATTACAATATACAATGAAGAGCCTTAACCTATTTAGTACTACCCAAATTTTATCATCTATATCTACCATTATTTAATATAGTCTTGAATTTAAAACCAAAGAGAGATATTTAAGATTTACGTTTGTAAAAGAAAATTTCTTGAATTGAAAGATAGGTCAATTATGCAAAAAAATATAGGAATAGTCGATCGCCTTGTGCGTTTATTCCTTGCCTTTACTTTTTTATTTCTAGCTTGGTGGGAAAGTAGCTGGATAATTCTAGTTTTTAGCCTTTTTATTTTTTATGAAGCGGTAGCTAGTTGGTGTCTCTTCTATCAACTTATCGGCAAGAATACTTGCCCAATTGATACAAATCAAAAATAATTAATTCCATACTGGTATTTTAGAAAAATTAAAAACCTTTAAGCTTCATAAACTAACTTCAATTAGTTTACTGTGGTTGGAATTCAAAATATGTTGTCTAATAACAAATATAGGTTCCGGATTTTGCAACCTTTCCTTTTTCTATTTTTAAAGTCATTTTATATCTCAAACAGTTTAAACGGCTGAACTTATTAAAAGTCGGCGCTAAATTTTTATTTAACTAACGCCGACTTTATCTTTTTTACTTCCCAAATTGTAAATAAATTCCTGCACTTGGAGCTGGTTCATAATAGGGATAGGCATTATAATAAGGGGTACCATAATAATACGGATAAGCATATCCTCCGTAATAACCACCGTAATAATAGTTATTGTGGTAGTAATGATCATGATCATAATAGTGGTGATAGTGATGATCATCGTGATGGTCGTGATAATGTCCCCCGCCATGGGCGAAAACTAAAAAAGGAAGAAGGGTTAAGCTAGTAAATAAAGTTTTCGTTAAATGCTGTTTAAAAAATTTTAACATATGAACTCCTTGATTGAGAGTTTAATGAATATCAAAAGAAAAAATACGTTTATGAAGAACTGCTTTTAACGCTTATTTATTCGCCTTATATAATAAATATGACTTAGAGCAAACCTCTTTTGAATTGGAAGTAACATTAGAAATTAAGAAAAGCGTTTGAAACAAATGCTTCATATCTTATTAAGATAGTCCATTTTTTTTCCAAACATTCATCCTGATTGTTATAATCACAAAAAAAAGCAAATTTTTGAAGATTCTTGCTCTTATAAATGTTCGGAGCCTTTTGCCCGAACATATTCGCCTCACAAAAAACAATCAATAAAAAATTTTATTAAACTTTATTGCTTTTATAACCAAAGAATTAAAATCGCTTTGTATAAATATGGCAATAGGGTGTCTTTCCTGTTTTGCCATAATAATTTTGATGATAGCTTTCTGCTGGATAAAAAACACTTGCGGGAATAACTTCTGTTACGACAGGAATTCCTTTAGTGGAAAGAAGTTGGATTAGACGTTGAGCTATTTCTTCTTGTTGCCTTGTTAAATAAAAAATAGCAGAGCGATATTGATTCCCAATATCTGGACCCTGCCTTTGAAATTGAGAAGGATCGTGGATTTCAAAAAAAAATTTTACTAATGCTTCATAAGTAATTTTATTCTTATCATAAATAACTTCTAAGGTTTCAGCATGTTTTGTTCTTCCCGAACAAATGTCTTCATAAGTGGGATCGATGGTTACTCCCCCGCTATATCCTACTTTCGTCTCAATAACTCCTGTAAGCTTTTGGAATAAATACTCGACTCCCCAAAAACATCCTCCGGCAAATAAAGCCCGTTCATACCCTTCTTTCGTTAAGGCAGGAAGGAAGAATAAAGATACTGAATTCACACAGTGCCTTAAATTTTTTGTTGTTAATCCTTCACCTTTAAATACATGTCCTAAATGTCCCCCACATCGATGGCACAAAATTTCTATTCTTCTCCCATCGGAATCTACTTTCTTATCCACATTTCCTTTAATTTCATCATCAAAGCTAGGCCAGCCGCAATGGAACAAGAATTTATCTGAAGATAAATAAAGAGGAGCATCACATTTTTTGCATACATAAACACCCGGTTCTGCAAAGCGATTATATTTTCCTGTGTTTGGATATTCTGTCCCTTTAAAATTGATGACAGAATTTTCTTCCGGCGTCAGAGAATGGTATTTTTTCATTTTTCCCCTTATCATTTAAGGGTAATCTAAAATGATTACACTTATGTATCAAGTTTAGTAAAAAAATAAAATGCGTATTTAAACAAATACATTGGAAGAATGTGCAATTTAATTTAAAATTTCTATAATTTGTTTAAAGTTCTTTTGAGATTAGTTTGTGAATTCTATTTGTGTGATACAGGTCGCCGTCAGCGTAGATTGAGTAAAAAAAGCTTTTCGAAAGAAGGTATCATTGTCCCGAAATGAGTATAAGGCTTTAAAGAATTTCAATGCAGCGCCATATTTTTCAAACTCGAATAAATAGTCTAAGATTAATCCCCAAAAATTTTAGCCTTTAGGTGAAAGAACAATTATCATCATCAAATTAGCATGCCTAAATTTTTTATTTTTTAATTAAAAATGTTTTTTGGATATTTTGTCTTACTGTTTTTTTACAGATTCTACTTTATGGACAGCTTGCTTTCCTGTTTTATTGCTTTTTACAATGACTTGAGGATTTTCGTTAGATGCTTTTACCCGTCGCTTTTTATTTTCTCCAACTTTAACAGTTTCATTTTTGACAACTTTTTTAGCAACTTTTCCTTTTATAGAGCCTTGTTGGGAGTTCCATGTTACAGAGTCTCCCTTTTTTATAGATTGAGACATTTTTCCCCCTTTTTAATTATTCTTTTATCTATAAACTAAATTTACTCTAATTTATAAATTAAATTTTAATAAGATTTGATTTTTATAAATTCTATTTTAGTTTAACAAAATTGGCCACTAGGTATTATAATTCAATTATTAATATCTAAGTTTGTTTTTTTGATCAATTTACTATCAATCAATAGTCTAAAAATCATTTTCTCTTTGTAAGGGACCCAAAAATCGTAAACAATCGGGAAAAATTGGCTATGAATAACTGAACTGATGCCAAAATTTTTATAATTCTTCGGTTAAATCATTTAAAACTTTGCGATGTCCTGTGTCGATCCTTTGTTTATATTTTATTAAATCCTGAAATAAAATTCGTCTTCTTATTCTAACTCTTCAAAAAAAATTTTCTTTTTTTTAACAGGTGTACAAAATATGGATGGCAAAAGAAGAATTAAAATATTCGCTCTTGAAACAAAGACAAGCCATTTACAAAAATGAAAATGAAAGCAATGGGGAAAAAAACCAAAACCCAAAAGCAAAGCCAAAAACGAGATCCATTATAACGAAGATAATAAATTGAATGATCAAGTTCGAAAGTGCTGCTTGTGAATAGTAAAACAAAGGCTATTGGAAAAAAAACAAACATCCAAAAAATTAACCAGATTAATGACCCTTGATAGTGTAATTTAAAGCTACTTATGTTCATTTTTCACCAAATATTAAATTTTTTATTCATACATTTTTAAGTATTCTTTTCGCTTAAGCCCGACTTTTTTTACATAAATTTATGCTTTTTAATCTTTAAAATTATTTTTAACAGTAATTTCATTACCTATTTTTATCCATACACAAATTTAAATCGAGATTTTGTTGTTTCACTTAAAGTTAAATTTGATTCTTAGATTTGATTGGATCGTCCGTAGTATGTAGTTTGGAAATTAACAAAAATTTAGATAAATAATGTAAGTTGCAAATAACTAAGTCGAAATAAAATTTAGATGTAAATAAAAAGGCCTC
>NZ_BASL01000746.1:0-1649 GCF_000648255.1 Candidatus Protochlamydia sp. R18
TCTTTGCTAAACCTTTAAAGACCTTGTTTCTTTTTATGCGTTTATTGTGGCAAACATCTATCGACGTAGAATCAATAAAAGCAATTCCTGTAATTTCTCCTCTTTTGTCCAAAAGATAAGCAAATAGAGGCACAAAAAGGTTCTTCTTTAAATAAACAAAGCGGCTATAACTAATTAAGTTTGGAAATTCTTTAACTAAGTATTTGGTAACATACCCATAAAAGTGCTTAAATGTTCGATAATTTGATTGATGAAATAAAATGACAATTGTCATCATCTCTGGTATCGATCATTCAGGTTGAGGTCCTCGCTTTGTTTTGCCATGATCAATTAACTGTTTATTCCATTTCTGCTCAAAAGACTTCCAAAAATCATCTACACTACAATATAATTTGATTAAATCCATTTTGACCTCTCTTGTCATATTAAACATTAGTTTGGGAAAACAAATGTTTTAAATCATGTTGAGGTCTTTTGTCATTCAAATTTTATGTATCTTGTTTAAGCCTAAACACCTAAACCCAAAGTTCAGGTTAATATGATAACAATTTCAATAAATGGGCTTAATACGAACATAATTGGGAAGTTTATCAACCAACTAGTTAATTTAGTTGATCGATAAAAATAGTGAGTATTTGCTAAACGTATTGAATTTTAGTGTTCTATTGCTGCTAGCGATAGCAACTGTTAGGCTCTGCTTTTTTTTCGTCGGTAATGTCTTTTTTCATCGCAACAACTCTAACAAAGCCAGAAGGATCTTGGATGTATTGAGAAAAATGTCTTTACCTCTGTTACTTTATTAATTTTTTGAAAGTTACAAAGAGGCGCTCGATTATCTTTTATGAATTGTATAAAGAGAAGCATAAAAGTAACTTTTGGGTTTGTCTGTCTAAAGCGATAGCCTCATTTAATCCATAAGTTGATATTATTTATTTCTTCTTGTTGCGCTTTCTTTTGATTTTCAAGTTCAGCTTTTTCCTTGCGTAAATCTTCTCATGTCGTATTTAAGCCAGCACTTTCATTGATAAGTATAGATTCAACAAACCTGTGTTGCATGTTTCTTGATAACAAAACGAAGCAATAATATCAGAACCAACTTTTGAGCAAGAAAATTTTTTCTTCGATCACGCTTTCCTGGGTTGCTTTACCGCACTGATTAATTATCCTCAATTTTAAGAAATTCAACCTACCTATATTGCTTTTACAAAAACACTTTCTCTACAATTAATCTGAAGCAGGCTTGGGTAATGTTTCCTATTAAAGTTTAAAGATTTTGTTTTTAAACTTTATCAGATTCTAATTATCCTTTAAGAATTTCCAATTGATAAAGATATTTTCTATTTAACTACATATTTCATTTCATTACTATTGCAATGATATTTATTTATATATTATATTATTCAAAAATCTATATAATTTAAAAATTATTTAACTACTTTGGAAGGTAATTTTGAATATTCATAATCCAAGTGTTAAACCTAGTAATCTCCTCGTTAACGCAGATACCCATTCTTATTTTCGATCGAACAATTATTTAAAATTTTCTGAACGAATTGGTTTGCTGTGTAAAACAATTTTTCAGAGCTTCCTCAACTTATTCTTTAATTATCTCGAAAAAGAGCAGCTTCAGTCTCAATGGAGAGAAATTT
>NZ_BASL01000745.1:0-2636 GCF_000648255.1 Candidatus Protochlamydia sp. R18
TTATGAATAATTTAAGACTAAATAAGCAGAAATTGGCAGCTCTAACTAAATAGGCGAGGTTTTTCAAGAAACTGATCTAATTTAATAGCTAATTGTTTTAAATCAAGAAGAGAAGAATAAAATGTACATACTGCGGATCAGATTTGGTAAAGAAGAGTGTTGACATTGCCCGCGAAAAGGGGCACAACAAAAAATAGAAAATCATACTATCCTTTAAAAAAGCACAGAAAAATTTTAAAAAGCGTTTATAGTTTCAGGGTGTTTACTGAAAAAGAAAAGATGCTTATAAGATTTAAGGGATTTAATTTAGAGTAAAATTATTTTGCCTCTTGAATCAGACGCCTGAAATTAAACTTTAGAAGTCTTCCCATTTAGATGGGAAAGCAGTCACTAGAGATTGAGTACGCTTCTAGAGCCTTCAGAAGTGACATTTTGCAACTTTAAACTCTTTACAGTAGTTACTGATGTAAAAAATTTAGCCCAGACCTTAATAGGATTGCTTCTGCGCTTTTACTGCTTTTTCGTTAGTAAGTCTTCCATTTTTCATTATTGTACCGCGAAATCTTTGAGAATTTTGCCCAGCTAAATTCGTTCGTATTCATATTTTCAATTATAATTTAAAATTTATTCTAAACGACTTAATTATGGCATCATAAAACGATGAATAAGCAATAATTGATTAAAAGCGATATTTGCCAAGCCAGTTCAAGCAAGCGTTAAATGGAAGGACGTTGAATCCCTATTCGCTGCTCTTGGTGCAGATACTCAAGAGGGGAGAGGCTCAAGAATCAGAATTCTATTAAACGGCCAAGAGGCCATTTTTCATCGTCCGCATCCTCAAAAAGAAACGGATAAAGGTGCGCTTATTTCCGTACGTAGGTTTTTAGAAAATACAGGAGTAAAGCCATGTTAAAATATAAAAATTATTCTGGTTTTGTTCTCTATGATGATACAGCTCGTATTTTTCATGGAGAAGTAACAGGATTAAGAGCTGTTATTACTTTTCAAGGAACAACTGTTGACGAAATCAAGCAAGCTTTTAGGGATTCTATTGATGATTATATTGATTGGTGTAAGGAAAGAGGAGTAGAGCCAGAAAAGTCGTACTCAGGAAAGTTCAGCTTAAGAATGCCTTCAGATCTTTATGTAAAAATCGCAGCGTAAGCGGCTCAAAATGGAATGAGTATTAATACTTACATAGTCAATAAGCTTTCTACAGCTTGATGTCTTTTAAATTCTTAAAACAAGGATTGAATTAATGAATAAAAAAGAAAACTTTAAGTGCCTATAATTATTTTCAAACTCTCCAATAAACTCATCTACAATATTGAGTCATCTAATTTTCTTTCTATTTGCAAGCTGATTCGACATAAAATCAAGGCTTCAAACTTCATCGACTTGTGTTTTTCAAAGGATAGCAGATTTTTTACTTTCTGTTAGACCTTTTTTGCGGGGCAATGTCATTCATTATATTTACACATTCAATGACAGATGTAAAAAAATTTAGCTCAGTACTACAAGGCAATCCTTGTGCCGTTCAAACTGTCATTATGAAAAATAGTATTACAGCTGCTGAAAAAGCTAGTTTAGCTACACTGCCGCAAATAGACCGGCCTTAAAAGTGACATACGTCTAGTCATTCATCGATTCTTTATTGATCAACTGCTAAATAGGCGGTTGGTCGATAAATCTTTCGTATTTTTCTTTTAAAAAACCTCTTATACAATCAATAATATAAATTATCATTTAAATTTCATCGATATAGGTCTATTTAATCTGTTTTGGCTTGAAAAGTTTAAGTTTTATATTAAATAGAACATTTATGAGAGCATCTAAAGAAAACGTCAAATTAAACTTTAATTAAAGCTGGAAAGGCATTTTTAATACGGTTATTTTCTTTGAGCATAAATAGTAGGCTTTTTTCTTCCCAATTCTTAACATTTCTGTTTCAAAGCTAATATTTCTTGAGATTAAAATTAGAAATCTGCTAAAAAATTAATTTGACAAAACAGGAAAGAAAATAACTTATTGTAAAGACAATGCATGCAAATAAAAATGAGTAATTAAATATTATTAATATTATACTGTCTTTATTTTAATTAAATTATTGATTTAATATGTTTTATTTTTTTTAATAAAATAACCCTGTTAAGTTGTTTAGAGCGATTTCAAATTTTAACCTTTGGAGATTATTATGATGATGCAAACAACTGGAGACAGACCTACAGTTTTTATTAACTCTGATTTTTTTAAAGAAACCATTAGATCGACTAACAATGAAATTATCGATAAAATAACACCTATTGTACAAGAAAGCTTAAAACAAAGTGCAGACTTAGCCTTTGATAAAAGTAGAGAATTAACAGGGAATGTAAGCAAAGAAAAGGTTAAAGCGAGCTGCCCTATTGTTGCTACACAAGTTAACCAAATTGTAGACGCTACTTCAATAGTAATAGCAAACAAATCTAAAGAGCTTTCTAACACTGTTATTGATTCTACTACACCAAAAATAGCAAAAGCCTCTAAAGAAGGTTGTAATAAATGCAGTGATAGCACTGTTGATTCTGTAAAAGGCTTATTTCCTTGGTTTTCCTAATAAATTCTAATATTCTGTGCACTTATACACCATATATATA
>NZ_BASL01000744.1:0-3858 GCF_000648255.1 Candidatus Protochlamydia sp. R18
CAAGGTAGCCCTACCGGAAGGTGGGGCTGGATCACCTCCTTTAAAGGACAGTTTGCTAAATTAGCAAACAGGTTGGGCAAGCTCTATGCTTCGTACATTGTCTTACTTATGCTGTTAAAGCATAGTTATTTGAAAAAGATCGCAAATCTTAGACAGCCGATCTTTATAAATCGGGGGTTTAGCTCAGTTGGTAGAGCATCTGATTTGCATTCAGAGGGTCAGGAGTTCGAATCTCCTAGCCTCCAAGATTTGCTCTTGCGGTTATAGCTCAGTTGGTTAGAGCGCGACACTGATAATGTCGAGGTCCCAAGTTCAAGTCTTGGTAACCGCACCAGTTTAATTACCTATAACAGTTTTGTTTGTTATAAATAGCCTGCTTAGTGCAGGTAAGTTGTTATTTTGAAAGTCATAAAAGTTTAAGAATCAAGTTTAATCTGAAACGTTGATTGTTCGAAAGAACAAGAAACGTGAAAAGTAAAGATGACCAAAGTCATCACAAATTCACTGATCAAAATCAGCGCTTGAGAATAATCTTCACACAAAAATTTAAGTGACATAAGCGATCAGCTTATGTGAGTCGTAACTCATACTTAATTGCTTGAGACTAAAATTTTTTGGTCAAGCTATTAAGGGCTATTGGTGGATGCCTTGGCATTAACAGGCGATGAAGGACGCGAAACCTGCGAAAAGCTTCGGTGAGCTGGAAAAAAGCATTGACCCGGAGATATCCGAATGGAGCAATCCAACCAGAGTAATGTCTGGTTATCCTTAACTGAATCCATAGGTTAAGGAGGCGACACCTGCCGAACTGAAACATCTAAGTAGGCAGAGGAAAAGAAATCAAATCAGAGATTCCCATAGTAGCGGCGAGCGAAGTGGGAAGAGCCCAAACCACTAATTTATTAGTGGGGTTGTAGGACTCATCACAATGGCTAGCGAACTTTAGCAGAACATTTCTGGAAAGTTAGGCGATACAAGGTGAAAGCCCCGTATGCGAAAAAGAGAGCTAGCTAGATGAGCACCTGAGTAGGGCCGGACACGTGAAACCCGGTCTGAATCCGGAGGGACCACCCTCCAAGGCTAAATACTCGTTAATGACCGATAGTGAACCAGTACCGTGAGGGAAAGGTGAAAAGAACCCCTGTTAGGGGAGTGAAATAGAACCTGAAACCAATAGCTTACAAACGGTCGAAGGCCTATGCCCAATAATTTGGGAATGGCTGACGGCGTGCCTTTTGCATGATGAGCCAGCGAGTTGCGTTAAATGGCAAGGTTAAGGGATCTCATTCCGAAGCCGAAGCGAAAGCGAGTCTTAAAAGGGCGTTAAGTCATTTGGCGCAGACACGAAACCAAGTGATCTATCCATGACCAGGTTGAAGCAAGGGTAACACCTTGTGGAGGACCGAACTAGTAACTGTTGAAAAAGTTTTGGATGAGTTGTGGATAGGGGTGAAAGGCCAATCAAACTTGGAGATATCTTGTTCTCTTCGAAATAACTTTCGGGTTAGCCTCGGACAGCCCTTTACAGGGGTAGAGCACTGAATTCACGCGGGGGTCTTACCGACCTACCAAAGGAAATCAAACTCCGAATACTGTAAAGTCGTCCGGGAGATAGACAGCGTGGGATAAGCTACGTTGTCAAAAGGGGAACAGCCCAGATCGCCGATTAAGGCCCCTAATTCTATGCTAAGTGAGTAAGGAAGTGGAGTTTCTAAAACAGTTGGGATGTTGGCTTAGAGGCAGCCATCATTTAAAGAGTGCGTAACAGCTCACCAATCGAGAAACTCTGCGCCGATAATATCCGGGACTAAAGCATAGAGCCGAAATCGCGGGTTTATTCTGTTAAAGAATAAGCGGTAGGAGAGCGTAGTATGCAGCGTCGAAGATGTACCGTAAGGAGCGTTGGAGCGCATACTAGTGATAATGCATGGCATGAGTAAACGATAAAGGAGGTGAAAATCCTCCTCGCCGAAAACCTAAGGTTTCCAGGGTAAAGTTCGTCTTCCCTGGGTTAGCCGGTCCCTAAGCCGAGGCTGAAAAGCGTAGGTGATGGAAAGCAGGTTAAATATTCCTGCGCCACCTAAAACATTGGTGACGGGTCGACGGAGTACGTTAAGCGCGCGGACCATTGGATGTGTCCGTGGGGCAATGAGGTTGGTTAGTAGGTAAATCCGCTAACGGAAGACCAGGTTGTCACTAAGGGAAACCTTCGGGGGAACCGATAGCGTAGCGCAAGGCTTCCAAGAAATAGACTCTAATCGTTGATGGTGACCGTACCAAAACCGACACAGGTGGGTGGGAAGAATATTCTAAGGCGCGCGAGAGAACTCTTGTTAAGGAACTCGGCAAATTATCCTCGTAACTTCGGGAGAAGAGGAGCCACAAGTTGTGATAGCACTCGCTGCTAAAGCATCCTGTGGCCGCAGAGAAATGGCCCAGGCGACTGTTTAACAAAAACACAGCACTATGCAAAGACGTCTAAGTCGAAGTATATGGTGTGATGCCTGCCCAATGCCAAAAGGTCAAAAGGAGATGTTAGCACGTTAAGTGCAAAGCATTGAATTTAAGCCCTGGTGAATGGCGGCCGTAACTATAACGGTCCTAAGGTAGCGAAATTCCTTGTCGGGTAAGTTCCGACCTGCACGAATGGTATAACGATCTGGGCACTGTCTCAACAAGAGACTCGGTGAAATTGTAGTAGCAGTGAAGATGCTGTTTACCCGCAATAAGACGGAAAGACCCCGTGAACCTTTACTGTACTCTGATATTGGCTCTTGACTTGTCATGTGTAGAATAACCAGGAGACTAAGAAAGCTCATCGTCAGGTGGGCTGGAGTCGTCGTTGAAATACTGGTCTTGATAAGTCGGGAATCTAACGAAATCCCATGAAGCTGGGATTCGGACATTGTCAGACGGGCAGTTTTGCTGGGGCGGTATCCTCCTAAAGAGTAACGGAGGAGTCCAAAGCTTGCCTCATCGTGGTTGGCAATCACGAGTAGAGCGTAAAGGTATAAGGCAAGTTAACTGTGAGACCTGCAAGTCGAACAGAGACGAAAGTCGGGCTTAGTGATCCGGCGGTGGAATGTGGAATCGCCGTCGCTCAACGGATAAAAGGTACTCCGGGGATAACAGGCTTATCGCCACCAAGAGTTCATATCGACGTGGCGGTTTGGCACCTCGATGTCGACTCATCGCATCCTGGGGCTGAAGAAGGTCCCAAGGGTTTGGCTGTTCGCCAATTAAAGCGGTACGCGAGTTGGGTTCAAAACGTCGTGAGACAGTTTGGTCCCTATCTTTTGTGGGCGTAGGATACTTGAGAGGAGCTGCTTCTAGTACGAGAGGACCGAAGTGGACGAACCAATGGTGAGCCGGTTGTTCTGCCAAGAGCATTGCCGGGTAGCTATGTTCGGAACGGATAAGCGTTGAAAGCATATAAACGCCAAGCCTCCCTCAAGATAAGGTATCCCTATCAGACACCATATAGACCATGTGGTTAATAGGTTGGGTGTGTAAGCGCAGTAATGCGTTGAGCTTACCAATACTAATCGGTCGATCGGCTTGACCACCTTTTTTTCTAAAGGATGAAAACCATTCCCTTTAGCACAAACAGTGTGGTGCGAAATAAAAAATCAAGCGTGTGAGATTGTTTTCAAGAGCTGATTTTGATAAGTGAAACTTAAACCTTTTATGATTTTCGTTTGGTGGCATTAGAGAAAGGGAAATACCTGAACCCATTCCGAACTCAGAAGTCAAGCCTTTCATCGCCGATGGTACTGCACACAAGAGTGTGGGAGAGTAGGTCGCCGCCAAACTTTTCTTTTTGGCCTTAAAACACCCCGTTTTAAGGCCCTTTTTTTT